>JBPXJX010000201.1:0-10457 GCA_051715525.1 Bacteroidales bacterium | reverse complement strand
GACCACAGCAGTGGAAGTCCAAACTGCTCCTGCATTGCTTTGATTTAAAGAAACTAACCCTATAAATGTGTTAATACCTGCTGCTGTACCATCAGAAAAACCTCCTCGGGCGTTGATTATTGTTAATCCACTTACTGTAAGATTGAAACCTGCAGGATTGAAAAGCACTCTAAATGCAGTTGATGCATCGCCACTAATCGTTAAGTTGTTGGCTACAGTTGTAATTGCATTTAAAGTTTTTGTTCGGTCGGCTGTTAATGCTGTAGAAGCACTAAGCGTTAGATTGTAATAATCAGTACCCTTAACGGTTTGTGTATTATTCAGATAGTAGTTAACTGTATTGCTGTTTGCAGTTGCTACCAAACTACCTGTATTCATTGGTACGGTACCATTCCCATAATTTAAAGTAGAATTAAGGCCATTTGTCCAGGTTGAAGTTCCATTTTGTCCATTTAGAACTCCTGAAATGGTTACAGTGGTTGTATTGGTAACAGTAAAGTTGTTATTAATCGTAACCGCACCTGCAAAAGCAATAGTTCCTGAACCGCTTAGTCCTTGACTTGCAGTAAAAGTTATTGCTCCAGTTCCAATTTGATTTATTGTACCATTGTTTGTTATACCTCCTGCAAAATTAAAGGGAGAGTTATTATTAGTTGAAATCGATCCATTGGCATCAATTGTAACTGAATTATTAAATGAATTGGTACCACCATTATTGCTGTCAACAATTCTTCCATATTGGTTAATCAATGTTGTTCCAGTTACAGTAAGGTTATTACCAACCGGATCCAACGACATAGTATTAGTAGCAGATTGACCTGTTATTGACAAATTGCCGGCAATACTTAAAGCCCCGCTTAACGAAACTGTAACTGTTGCTGTCTGCAATGTTGTTCCATTAATGGTTAGGTTACCAAATGTTTGATTTATACCAGCAGGAGCGGTATTTGTAATATCTGTTATATTACAATTAGATGCTGCATTCCAGCCAGCTGTAGCTATCGTCCCTCCATTTTGAGTATGGTTATAAATTCCTGTTGCAGCGAATATAAGCCCGGTGGCTGATCCTGTAGTAGTCCCAGCATTGTTAAGAGTCCCGTTGATTGTCGTTACTGTTGCTGCACCATTTGATGTAAAAGTTCTTCCAGTTGAAACTGTTAATGCTCCGTTAACTGTTCCAGTGGCTCCAGCAGCCATGGTAAGGTTAACATTTGTGCCAATTGTTAATATTGAATTTGAACCTATTGTTAAATCAGGATTGCTTGCCCCATTGCTTATCGTTAGGGTAATACCTGCTGCTGCTTGCAAAGTAACATCTGCATTATTCTGCAAAATGAGATTACCCAAAGTGATTGCTGGAATAGCAGTAATCGTTATTGCGCCTGTTTGAGAACCAGCTGTACTGCTTATATCAAATCCATCAACAATTAAAAAATCCCCTGCTGCCGGGGCACCATTTCCTGCACCGCCTATTCCTAGAGTGCTCCAGCTTGAAGCTGCTGTAAATGCAGCATTTGCATCACCAACCCAGTATCTTGTGGTTTGGGAATTAACTAATTGGGTGCAAAATATTAGAAGACCTAGAATTAGCTTAGTTTTCATGGGTGTGTAGTATGATTAATAATAATTCTATATTGCTTAAAAATATCTTAAGACATAACCTTTTCAGAACAAGGACTTTAACCTTAATGAAAGCAAAAGTAAAACCAAGGTTCACATTATACTGATTATGATAAAATTATGTTCCTATTTATGCAAAAAAAACTGTCATTTTTCCCATTTTCGGACATGATAGTTTAATTCCATAAATAGTCTATAAAAATCTATAGTGCAGGTAATCAATGCCTAATAGATTTGTTATTTATGTATAAAATAATTGTTAATATTATACTTAAAAGATAGATGCTTGTTACTTCATAGTGATGATATGCATCATCGGAGCGATATTTTTAGAAACTATAGTTAGTAATTTGGAGAGTTGGTTATAAACTATGTAATATACAGAATAACAATGCAATGATAATTATTGTTTAGTTGCTTGAGATTTAGATAGAATGTATTTATTAGGTAATGAATAGTTTATATAACTGATAATTTATTAAAAATAATAAAACCCTTTAAGGGTTATATTCCTAAAAGGGTTTTAATAATTCAACAAATTAAGGTTGATAACCATTATTGTTAGTTAGCTTGTAAGGTAAAGGTTATAGGGAAATTAACGTAAACTCTCACAGGCGAACCATTTATCTTTCCAGGAGTCCATTTTGGCGACATTTCTACAACTCTCACAGCTTCTTTACTTAGTATAGGATCTGGTGTTCTGACAACAATTACATTAGAAATACTTCCATTTTTTTCTACAACGAATCTCAGGTAAACCTTGCCTTGTAACTCGGCATCAACTGCTTCAGGAGGGTAAATAATGTTTTTTGCAATCCAACCTCTAAATTCGTTGTCGCCACCCATGCCAAATGTTGGTTTCTCATTAACTGTAAATGATTCCTTTATTTCATTATCAATTTCTGGATCAATTTCAATTTTTACCTCAGGGATGTATTCGGTAACTGAATCATTCTTAACCGAGGCTTTTGCATCATCAATATTGATAAATTTGTTTGTTTCATCTGGCGAGACCGAATCAACAACCTTAGGTACAACGTAAACCTGTAGATTCTCTTTCATAGGTTCGATCTTCGGTAAGTCTTCTTTAGGAATGTCAATTGGCAGTATCTCTGATAAAGTTATTACTACTTCTTTGGATTTACTACCGTCTGTTAATTGAATAGGTCTTTCTTTTAATATTGCATATGGAGTAATAACAGTTGCACTTATAAAGAAGCAACCAATAATCATTGAGAATATTAGCGATTTATTATATTTTTTCCTCAAAACATAGGCTCCATATTCTTTGTTCCTATTTTCGAATACAATTTCGTTTAATGAAGGAACATCTGGCTTATCTTTTTTTGTTTTCATATTGTTTAGTTTTAAGGTTTGAATTAAAAGGATTTTATTTTTTAATACTACCAACAATCAGCGCGGAATGACTTTTTTTATATATTTGATGTCTCATAAAAATGAGGTTTTGGGGGTATAGCTCAGTTGGCTAGAGCGTTTGCATGGCATGCAAAAGGTCGTCGGTTCGATTCCGACTATCTCCACCAAAACAAGCGGGAGTAGCTCAGTTGGTAGAGCATCAGCTTCCCAAGCTGAGGGTCGCGGGTTCGAGTCCCGTTTCCCGCTCTAAAAGAGGTCGTCATTTTTGATTGACCTCTTTTTATTTATCAACTACTTCAAAGAACCAGGTTAATTTTCTGTTGCTTTATTTACCTTATTGATACAATTCAATTACTTTTTCCATAAATGTTTGGTGCTTTTCATGAAGAAATTTAGGGTTGAAGCATAAAAAAAGAGGCAAGATATAGTTGCCTCTTTTTTATACTTAAGTTTCTTCTTAATGCTAATGGTGTGTAATTGTAATGGTTTTTACTATTTTACTGCTATTAGTTCTTATAATTATGAAATATATTCCACTTTCTATGTGTCCAAGGTTTAATTTTTCTGTATGGACTTCAGAAAGACCCTTTAAGGTTATCTCTTTAATTGTATTTCCTATAACATTGCTAACTGTTACACTAATATTTTCGTTTCCATAATTATTCAAACCAAGAGTGAATTCTCCATTGCTAGGATTTGGGAAAATATTAATAGTTTTTGAATCTTCAACATCGAATATGCCTGTTGTTCCTGAATCTTGAGTCACTGTAATTGTTTTTGTTTGCGCATTTGATCCAGTAACCGTTACAATTGCAGTTCGTGTTGTGATATTAGGGTTTGCAGAGGCAGTTAATGTAATTGTAGAATTGTTTGAGCCGCTTTCGATGCTTGGGGTTAACCATGATTGATCGCATGTTACAGTCCAATTGGTGTTGGATGTAATATCAAATGATTTGTTACTATTGGCAGGTGCAGCAATTGTTAGAGAAGTTGCTGATATAGATAGGTTTCTTAAATATCCTAAGGTAGCAACGATACAATTGGAACCATTCTTCCTATTTATTGTTGTATTGCCTAGATTAGAGTTTTTACCAGCCAGCCCAACAATACTCAATACATCATTATCATATACGCTTAGAGCATTAATAATACTACCTCCGTCGGATGGAATTGTTTTGATCCATTGGAAGGTTCCATTGTTTGAGTATTTAGTGATAAAAAAGTCATTAGTACCTTCAGGTGTATATTCATTGCCCTCAATGCTAATCTTATCTCTAAAATGTCCTCCTAAGTATATGTTACCATCCTTATCTAAGTCCAGTAAATCTCCATAATTGAAGGAATACTTATTTTCATAAATTGCTTTAGCCCAAACAACATCTCCCGAAGTATTTATTTTTGCTAAATAGTACGAGTATCTTTCGAATGAAGGGAATGGATTTGTAAGCGTAGTCGATCCAAAAACTGAGTTGTTTTCGCACCAACCCCAAATGTATGTATTTCCCAATGCATCAGTTTTGCTGACACATGGGAAGCCATAATTTCTTGTTGCACCAGGTACTTTTCCATAAGTATTTGCCCATATTGCATTTCCATTATGATCAAACTTAATTAAAGTAGTACCTCCATCCTCTTCTGATTGATTGAGAGTTACTGTTCCAATAGTTGTTGTTGATCCATTAGCTGAATATTTCAAATAGATTTCACTAGTTAAGTAGATATTATTATTAAGATCTGTACTAACCTGGGATAAAAAATCTGACTCCATTGCGAAAGACTTTGCCCAAAGTTGCTCCCCACTTGAATTGAATTTTACAATATAGTTTTCGGGCGATTTAACACCTGATACTAAAACATTGCTATCATTATCAATTGCGAGGTTAATATTATAGGAAACATTATCTCCTAGATTCATTTTCGAAGCCCATTGAAAAACCCCAGATGAGTTATACTTAGCCACATAACCCTCGTAATTTGAATTCGAAGACGTTAAAGTAGCTGTTCCAACTGTTAGACTTGTTTTAAATAATCCAACAATTAAAACATTATTGTCTTCATCTAGAGCAAAAGAGGTTCCATATAGGTTAGGGCTTATATCACTAATTTGATTTAACCAAAGCTGATCGCCATTGATATCATGTTTTGATATAATGGTTAATGATGTGGTAGTGTTAAAATCAGTTCCAAAATAGTTGCAACGCCCCAAAATTCTTGCACAAATATATGTATTCCCAACTGCATCATGTTTTATATATTTAATTGAGACTGTTCCCGATAAGCAGTTTGAAGAAACCTTAGCCCAACTTTCGGTTAAGTCGTTGTTAAGTTGGGTTAAATAAAAATTTCCATAACCATTTGGATGATCTTGGATATAGCTTCCCCCATACACAATTTTACCACCATTTGTAATAGTGAATTTTTCTAAAGTAGTATTGTTTAGAGCATATCCATTTGTTGGGATACCATTCGAATCGAATTTGAAAAGGAATTGACCGCCACTACCTAATGATACATGTTCAATTGCATCATACTTAAAGGAGTAGTCATTAAAACCGTATTGGTATATGTTATTAGAATTGTCTAAAAACAATCTATAGTTCCAGTTTTTTATATAATTTTTAAGATCTGTACTTGATTTTGCCCATAAGAAGTTAAAACTATTATCGCATTTAGCAATATATGTATAATTGGATTGACTAGTTTTAGTAATAGAAACCAGACCTAAAACTAGATTTTTTACAAATCCTCCTGTAATAATAAGGTTTCCACTACCATCAAAGATAATATCACTTACCGAGGAGCCATCAGCTATTGGTGAGCCATCTACTAAAACAGAATTAGTATAATTACCATCTAAATCACCTTTTACTATAAAGCCAGTATTATAAGCAGCAGATGGAGTTAATGTTAATGTACCAAATGTTGTTGAAGCCGGCCCTTGAAGACAGCCTCCTATATATAAATTTGTTCCATAAATTGCAATTGCCTGAAGTGTTCTTACAGGGTAAGTTTGCTCAAATACCTTAGTACCCGCAGAACTAATTTTAATTAGTTTGCTACTATTACATAAAAGGTATGCGTTTCCATTCGCATCGGTTTCAATTCTGATGCTAGATCCACCAGAAGAATAAAATAATGTTGTAGCCCATAATCCATTTCCATCGGAGTCAAACTTTGCTAAAAAAACTGCATTTAAACTTTCAGTTGTTGAAATTGTTGAACTCCCAATGGTTATTGAGCCAAATAGAATTCCTGAAACGTAAATATTGCCAGATGCATCAGGTTTAATAGAAATGGCATAAATAGTACCATTTGTATTTGCATTAAGTTGCTTTTTCCATACCGTATTACCATCATGATTTAATTTTACAAGGAGCAAATCCTTGGTGCCAATTGGCGTAAAATTTGTTTCGTCGAAGGTTATATTGCTAGTGATAGCCATACCTGCAAAGATATTATTTGCATTTGCTGAAACTGCATTAAATGTATGGGCTCCAAATGTGTTTGTTTGAAGAACCCTTGTCCAATCAGGTGCTTGTGCCAAGCATAGCGATGGGATAAGGCTCAAAATAAATGCAAAGAAAGAGTAGAATTTTATTTTCATAATGTGATTGTTTTTTTAATTTTTGGAAAGTTTAACGAAATTAAAAAAAATACTAAAAAAAAATTAGGTTTATAAAATAAACTACTTTATATTTGTGCGATAAATATGTAAATTATGGACGATCAAATTAAAAATGCTGAAGAGAGCTTTCTGATTATCAAGAAGATGATTGATGATGAAAAGGTTCGAATTAACGAGAACGGGTTTGTTTACCTATTCTGGGGATGGCTTGCAATCTTTTGCTCTACCATGGAATATATATTGATGTTTTCGGGTGTACGCCAGCACTACTACATTTGGTTTACCATGATACTGGGAGGGGTATTTATGGGTTTCTACTTCCGAAAAAAGAGAGGGAATTCACCTATGCCACTAACAGGAAAGGTTTTATCAACTATTTGGATAACCATTGGGTTAAATATTTTTACTTTTGCATTTCTTTTCCCAATAACTGCAGGTAGTTTACTCCTTTTCTTTATTTTAGGAATGATTGGCATTGGAGCAACTATTTCAGGTGCTTTAATCCGATTTCCTTGGCTTACATACGGCGGATTAGTTTGTAATGCACTTGCATTTACAACAATTATAGTTTCACCAATTTATTGGGGTGCAATTTCAATTTTGGCAATTATCTTTGCTAATCTTATTCCAGGTTATATGCTTAGAGCAAAATACCGTAATCAATAATGTATAAGGAACTCGACCCCTTACTTCACTCACCACTTCGTTTGGCAATTATCTCTTTTCTTGTTAAGGAGGGAGGTGGAGATTTTAATTCCATTAAGGAGAAAACGGGAGCAACTTCAGGTAATATTAGCGTTCAGCTTAAAAAACTTGAGGAGGCAGGTTATATTATTATTGAAAAGTCATATAAAAATAATTACCCATATACTGGCGTTTCTATCTCCAAAAAAGGCCTTTTAGCTTTCGAAGACTATATTAACTCTTTAAAGCATTATTTGAGTCTTTAAATTTTTTTATCAATTTAGTTTATAATATAAACAAGTTTAAAAATGTAATCATGAAAACAAAAATCATTTCATTAGTACTTATCTCGTTGTTTACGAGTAAATTAATGGCTAATTCGAATTTTAATTGTAGAATAAGTTATTGTGTTGTTAATTCAAATCAGCAGGTTGATACTCTTTTAAATCATATCGAGCAAAAGGTTGGCTTCGCTTTTGCCAAGGGGAGTATAAGCAAAACAGATTCGGATATACAATCGCTTAAGGAATCACTATTGTTGTTGAATAAGAAAAAAGAGAGCAACATTGTGGTTTACTGGTATGCATATACCTGCTATTATAACTCATTGCTTGCAATGATTTTGAAGGATTTGGATAAATCTGAGAAGGTTCTCGACGAAGGCATTGATATGCTTGATGAGGTCGAAAATAAAACATCTGAACACTATGCTCTTTTTGCTCTGATGAAGAGCTTATCGATACGTTTTGCTGCTGGTTTTAGGGCTCCATTCATTTCAGCAAGTGTGAAAAGTAATGCTGAAAAGGCAGTTGAATTGGACTCTCTTAATCTAAGAGCATACTATGTTCTGGGTTCAAATGACTTTTATACCCCAGAACAGTTTGGAGGAGGAAAAGTAGCTGAATCATATTTCAAAAAGGCGATAAAACTTAAAGACCAATCAGTTAAAAACCAATATTTACCTAGTTGGGGTAAAAATTCAGCATATGAATTATTAATCAGATTTTATATTAAACGAGAACGGTTTGCCGAAGCAAAAAAATATTTTCAAGAAGCTATCAAGATATATCCTAACGATTACCTGATTAATCAGCTGGCCAGTAAACTTGTAAACAAGTAGATATGAATAATTGTAAGTTGATATACTTGATTATTGCCTTATTCATTGTGGAGATAGGTTTTTCTCAGAACACAATTTTAAACGGGAATGTAACCGACATAAAGGGGAATAAGCTGTTTGCAGTAAATATTTACTTGCAAAAGCAAAACAGTATTGGAACTACTTCCGATTTTGATGGGAATTTTCGAATAGCCATTCCTCGCGCTATTAACCTAAAAGAAGAATATCTAGTGGTTTCATTTATTGGATACAATTCAAAGAAATTACTTTTAGATAGTATCAATCTCTCAAATTCTCTAAATATCGTGCTTAGCGATAATGCTCAGTCAATAAATGAGGTAGTTATTAAGGGCCGGAAATCAATATCAAAGGAGTTTTCAATCAAAGAGCTAACCAAGTTGAAGATCTACCTAAGCCCCTTGGCATCAGCCGATCCTTTAAAAGCGCTTGCAATGCTTCCTTCATCAACTAACACCGATGAAACTGCAAACCCAGAGTTGAGAGGCAGCGCGGCTAACCGCACAAGGGTTTATTTAAATGGCGTGCCAATCAGAAACCCTGTTCGTAATTCGCAGCTAAATGGCATTGGCTTTTTCAGCTTGCTTAACACAGAGATGATTAAAAATGAGTTTATCTACCCATCAAATCCACCTCTTATTTATGGAAATACAAGTGCTGGGTTAATTGATGTTGAAACGGAGGATAAGTTGGATGGAAATAGTTATCAAATTTCAACTACTCTTGCAAGTTCAGGCATGAGCATATCACAAAAGCTAAACGAAAAAAGTTTTATTCAGCTTTACGGAAATTTAATGTATTCTGGTGGTTTTCTATCTGTAAATCCAACTCTTGGAGATCGACTTAAAGGGTTTAAATCCAACGATTTTGGAATGAACTATCACTTTAAGATATCGGATAGAGCTTCGGTTAACCTATACAACTATTTTGTTTCAGAGAACTCAAGTTATCAAATGAATTTATTTACTTGGGAGGATAGGGCAAAGGCTAGGACTATCAGAGATTTTAGTATTCTAAACTTCAAGTTAAATACAACCAATAATTTCTTAACTATTAATCTTGGATCGAACTTTCAAAAATCTGATTATGAGTATGGTAATATCTCATCAACCAATAAACAAAATCAAGTTTATGCATCAATAAACTATAAGCACCTTTTTACTGAGAAGATGAGTGTTCAGGTAGGGTTAACTAACGATTATGCAAGTTATCGTTTCAACGAACAATCGCCTCAATTTTACTATGCCATGTCGCCAGCATCACCAGTAATTAAAGTTGATACCCTTGTAATAAACAATTTACCCGAAGGGTATATGTACTTTAGGTGGAATGCATTTCGAAAGTTTATCTTGGGTGCTGGTTTACGTAAAAACCTTGATGTTAATCGTCATGATGATGCTAACTACTTAAGTTTTCAAACCAGTTTGAGGTATAATTTCCGGACTAATAATTCATTGCTATTCTCAGCAGGGCGATACCACAATTTTAGTGAACCAGGTTATGGTCAGAACGAGTTTCGTTTTCTATCGGCAAATCACTTTGCATTAGAGTATGTTTATGAGAAAAAGACAACAACGATTAACTTAGCAGCATACTGTAAAAAAGAGAAGGGTGAACTAGCTGGGAGTAAGAGTATAAAAGGAGTAGAACTCTTTCTTGAGAAGCACTTTTTAAAGAATTTTAAAGCGAGTATTTCAAATACTATATTAGACTCAGATGTTTCAAATCAGGAGAAAAGCTATAGTGCTGATAATAATGTTGGTTATTTTTTAGTAACAACCCTCAGCTATTTCAATAATAGGATATTGAATGTTTCTGTATCGTGGTCAAATAGGCAAGGTAAGTTATATACTCCAGTTACCTCATCTATTTTTAACCCAATGCTTAACTTTTACGAGCCAATTTATAGCGAGAATATTAATTCCCAACGATTTAATTCATACAATACTGTAAATGTATCATTTAGCCGGATGTTTAAGGTTTTAAAGGGTTCTCTCATCGGATTTGTATCAG
>JBPXJX010000200.1:0-2701 GCA_051715525.1 Bacteroidales bacterium | reverse complement strand
TCTTATTTTGTAATGGCTTTACCATCATCATGGGTTCTTAAAAAAACAGGGTTTAAAAAGGGTATGATGCTTGGCTTACTAGTTATGGCCGTTGGAGCATTAATTTTCATTC
Organism: Bacteroidales bacterium; assembly: GCA_051715525.1. Lineage (GTDB taxonomy): Bacteria > Bacteroidota > Bacteroidia > Bacteroidales > Tenuifilaceae > UBA8529. Next base: position 2,589 of record JBPXJX010000200.1, on the reverse strand, counting down.
CTGCTGCAAAAACAAGGATTTATAGCCTTTTCTTAACCGGCTTATTTATCATTGGAACAGGTTTATCCATACTTCAGACTGCTTCAAATCCTTATATTACGATACTTGGTCCTATCGAGAGCGCTGCAAAGCGTATTAGCATAATGGGTATCTGCAATAAAGTTGCAGGTTTTCTTGCACCAATAATATTAGGCGCAATTATCCTCTCTGATGCTGATAAACTAGTAATTGAACTTCAATCTCTTGATGCTGCAGCAAAATCAATTCGGTTAGATGAAATTGCTACAAGAGTGGTGAATCCTTATATAATCATGGCTTTAGTATTAACATGTTTAGCACTTATGGTTCGCTTCTCGCCTCTACCAGAAGTAGAAATGGAGCAAAATGAAAATGGTTCAGAATTAAAAACTGACGACAAAAAGAGTATTCTTTTTTACCCAAATTTAGTATTAGGCGTAATTGCAATTTTTCTTTATGTAGGAGTCGAAGTTGTTGCAGGAGATACTTTACCTATGTTTGGACAAGCTCAAGGAATTGCTTTATCCGAAGCACGTAACTTTACATCATATACCCTTGCAGCAATGGTAATTGGTTATATTATTGGTATTATTTCAATTCCAAAATATATTTCACAATCACGTGCATTAGCCATATCTGCAGGAGCTGGAATAGTTTTTAGTCTTGTAGCAATTTTTACAAGTGGATATACTGCTGTTCTTTTCATTGCATTACTAGGGCTTGCGAACGCTTTAATGTGGCCTGCCATTTGGCCTCTTGCAATTCATGGTTTAGGCAAATTCACAAAAACTGGATCAGCATTGCTTATAATGGGTATAGCAGGTGGTGCATTACTTCCACTACTATGGGGTCGTTTATCAATGATTCATTCAATTGGACATCAGCAAGCATACTGGATAATGGTGCCTTGCTACCTATTTATTCTATTTTACAGTTTAAATGGCCATAGAATAACAAGTTGGAAGAGAAATAAAAACTAAGAATTTATTTAAAATCAAAAACCCTTTCGAGCGCATCGAAAGGGTTTTTTTATTTCGTTAAGTTGACACTATTGTTTTACAACCTCAATTTCACCAATTTTTAACTTTTTAAGTTCTGGAGCTTGAGTTTTAGCATCGCCAACAACAATGTAATTCATCCTATCAGGATTTAGGTATTTTTGAGCTAAAGCCTTAAGCTGCTCACCTGTCATTCCATTTATAGTATTCTCTTCAAGTTTAATAAAGTCTTTGGGTTTATTGTAAGTGCTAATATCTTGAAGCATACCTATCAATGAGCCTAAAGTCTCAAATCTACGTGCATTCGATTTTAGCAACGCATTTTTAGTGAACTTGAGCTCATCTTCGGTAATTCCATCGCGATATTTTGTCATAATATCTTTAAATATCTGAACCGATTCGGCTGTAGCCGATGATCTAACACTTGAAGAAGCAACAAAAGTTCCTCCAAATTCAGTACCTGAAAAACCAGTTCTAGCACCATATGTGTAACCTTTTTCTTCACGAAGTACTAGGTTAACTTTACCGCTGAAAGAGCCTCCCAACTTGTAGTTCATTACCTGAACAGGGTAGAAATCGGGATCATTAGCCAATAATGAAAGATTACCAATTGATATAACGCTTTGCAATGCACCTGGCACATCAACCAAATATACTTTTGCTTTTTCAGGTAAACTTGGTAGTGGGTATTCAGGGAATTTAACCTCTTTTGGAGTCCATTTGCTATCAATATTAGCAAGTGCATTCATTACCATTTCTGGTTTAATATTCCCAACTATATGGAAATTAGCAACTGAAGGTGAAAAATAGCTATTATAATAGTTTTTTAAATCATCAAGAGTAATAGTTTCAACTGATTGTTCGGTCCCTTCGTTAGCAATGGAAAGGATATTATTCGCACCATAGTTAAATTTTCCAAAATATATGTTTGCTAAATAATTTGGATTAGCCTTATTCCTCTTGATTCTATTTAGTACATTAATTTTAGCGAGATTGAACTCTGTTGAATCCCAGCGAGGTTCAAAAAGCATCTCTTCAACTAATGCCAATGACTTCTCGAAATTCCTAGATAGGGTATTAACGCTGATTGTTATATCGTTATTATCAGAATAAACGTATAAACTTGCACCCAACTTTTCAATTTCCTCTTCGAATTGCTCAGGTGTTTTACTTTTTGTACCCTGATTAATAACCTTTGAAACGAGGTTCGCAACTCCTGGTTTATTAATATCATCAAGGTAATGCCCGCCTTTAAGTACTATATTATATTGAATTAATGGGAGTTCGGTATGCTCAATCCCATAAACCTTCATGCCATTATTTAGCTTGTTCTCCCAAATAGTTGGTAAAGTTAAAGTTGGATCAACTCCTGGAACAGGCATTACTGAACGATCAAAGCTAGTTTTAGTTTTAGCTATCGTTTCGTCTGGCAAATTTGCAACCTTAACTTCTGTCGCTTTATTGATATCCTCTTCAACAACATTTGCTCTTACTGAATTCTCAACAGCAAGTTCAGGTTGTCCTTTTGGTACAAAACTAGTTTCAACATAGTTTTTTCCCTTTATATATGTAA
>JBPXJX010000199.1:0-12295 GCA_051715525.1 Bacteroidales bacterium | reverse complement strand
TAACTATAAAAATTGCTAAAAACATAAGTTTTGTTAGAGCAATCTTATATAATACCTTGTCTTTCGTCATTCTCCTTATCATTTACTCATTGTTTGTAAATTTAAGTATTATGAGTTTTTATATACAACCTCGTTTTTTGTTACAAAGGTTCCCTTTCTATTTATATATAATTTACCAAAAAAAAACCACGGGGTGACCATAGGTCGGGGTGGGTAAATTCATACTTTTAGTTCTTTCTCAATCTTTTTTATTACTGCTTCTATATCGTTCAGTTCTTCATTTTTGATTCTTATGACCTTAATACCCATATTATTTAGGATTAGATCCCTATTTGTGTCTCGTTCATTTGTTTTTAAGTGAATTTTTCCGTCGAGTTCAATAGCAAGTTTAACTGCAGCACAGTAAAAATCAGGGATGAAGTAGAAATGTTCGTTTTTGTTGCTTTCATAAATTATTGGATGCTGTCTCAAAAACTTCATCCCTAGAAGTTTGTGCTTTCTTATATATTGCCAAAGCAATTTTTCTGAAGGAGTTTGATTCTTTCTTAGTTCAGATGCTTTTGCTTTTATATCAAGGTATTTCATTGGTTGTATATAATTTACCCTCCCCCAACCCCTCCCTAATAATAGGGAGGGGTGACCATAGGTCGGGGTGGGTAAATTTAGAAAATGTTTTTTATAATCTCCTCCAAGCACCTCTCTGCAGCATGTCCATCCCAAAGTTCAGGTTGATGCGGCGTTCGTTTCTTTTGAAGAGCTATTTCAAATTCCTTTGTTATTCTTTCAATGTTATTGCCAACAAGAACACTTGCCCCTCCGTGTTCTTTTAGTGTTATTGGGCGCTCAGTATTCCAACGCATTGTTAAGCATGGAGTACCTAAAACAGTACACTCCTCCTGTAAGCCCCCACTATCGGTTAGCATTATCTTGGCACCCATATTTAACCTGAGCATTTCAAGGTATCCTAAAGGTTGTGTAAGGATTAGGTTTGGTGTCTCTTTGATTTTATCCAATAAGTTAAACTCGCCCAATCGCTTGTGAGTACGAGGGTGTATTGGCCATATTACTCGCAAACCCCCGTTACATTTGTCGCAAACAAAATTTAATAGGTTTGTTAGAATAGCCTTATCGTCAACATTTGAGGGTCGATGCAGGGTAAGCACCCCAAATTTCTCCTCTTCAACCAGCGGAAGCGATTGCCTACTCTCTAAGATGTTCTCCTCTAAAACTTTCTGAATTGTAAAACCTTTTGCATATTCGATATGCTGTATGAGAGTATCAATCATAATATTACCCACAAACTTAATTTTACTTTCAGGAACGCCTTCTTTCATTAGATTTTCGTTGGAAAGACGATCTGGGGTTAATAGCAAATCCGATAAACGGTCGGTTACAAGACGATTAATCTCCTCGGGCATCGACATATCGCCCGATCGAAGCCCTGCTTCGATATGGCAGCATTTAACCAACTCCTTTTTAGCAGTTACGGAACATGCCAGCGTTGCATTAACATCGCCCACAACAACAACCCAATCGGGTTTCTCGTGCTGAATAACCTTTTCAAACTCAATCATAGTACGACCAACCTGCTCGGCATGTGTTCCCGAACCAATTCCCAAATTAATATCCGCATGCGGAATTCCCAACTGCTGGAAAAATGCGTTAGACATCTGATCGTCGTAATGTTGACCAGTATGAACGAGTATATGAGAGATGAGTGGTGAGCCTTGAGAAGTGAGTAAGGCATTCTGTTTATTAATTGCCTTTATGAATGGGGCAATTTTCATGAAATTTGGGCGAGCACCAACAACTGAGATTATTTTCATTATAAACTATTTAAATCTGTTTTGATAATCAGGATTTTCCTTAATTTGCTTTACACTAAGTGGGTAATTTACAATAAACCAGTGCATAAAAGCAGCCAAGTCTATTTTCTCCAAAAGCAATTTTTGCCTTCTAGATTCATATACCTCTTTAAGATTTCCCAATTGTAACAACTCCTTCACCTTTTGGTAAAGTTTTTCGGGTTCGTTAGGCTTAATTCCATGACCTAGCTGGTAGTTATTTTCTAAATCATTAAGGTAGCCAATCCTGTCGACAAAATCGTTAAAGCGAATAAAAGGAGTACCGAGAACGCCAGCCTCTGCTGCCATGGTTTGGCTATCGCCAATATACAAGGTGGCGAATGCCATTACATGGTGAATATCCAACGGGTTAATATTGATTCGATACTCTTCAAACTTTGGTTCTAACTGACGCTCCGAAGTAATATAAACCCTTCCAAATGGCTTAAGTATCTCAATAAGTTTTTCAGCAATTTCAGATGTAATCCCCTTTACACCGCTATCGTGGTGAGCTGTTAACTTTGCAAATCGTATAACAAAATAGGGCGTATCAACCGAAAAGTATTTCTCTACATTTGCTTTATCAGGCTTAAAGTGGTTTGGATGCAAATAAGCGAGCTCGTGGTAGCTTTTGTAAAAAATCGTTTTTCTTGCCCATTTCCCAGTTCTACAAACATTTGGAGCTAATATAGTACTAGCCCAAGGGTAACTTAACTTGCTGTATAATGGAACTACATCAAAATCATCCTCGTTGACATTTATGGATGGAATGCCTAAAAGTTTACCCACATGCGATATTGCAACAGAGGTACCAATCATCACGGTTGGTTTGAACTTTAAAGCAAAGCGAAATAGCTTTAAATCTGTTTCGAGCATGCCTAAGGCAATGCCAAACTTGCTATCTTTTCTGCCATGAGGTAGCAGGTTATAGTACTCAAATCCTGATTTTTGTAAAAGCTCCTCAAGGATATCTTTCTTTTTAATCAGGATTGCTACTTCGTGCCCAGCATGCTTAAGCTCGTTAATTGTGTTTTTAAAAAGATGAAAATGGGCTGGATGCCCAAGGTGAAATAGGTATTTCATTATTGGCTAACTTGAGATAATCCTGCAAACATCCATGCGTTACTCCAGCGCATAAACGAGGTTTTTTGTGAATACCATTTATACTTTCTAAAGAAAAAGTATCCCTTTTTATGCTGCATCGAGCTAATTGTAAAAACGGCAACATTCTTTGCCAATTCTACCTCGCCAAATCTTAATAAAGTAAGCAACGATTGTCCTGCAGCAGTACAATCAATGGGGTAAAGCTTTTTATTAAAGAATTTTGGCTTTCCTCCAGTTTCAAAAAAATTCAAAATGTAATATTCAAACCCTTTTTTAAGCAATTCCTTATGAACATTATCTTCGGTGTGTACTATATACTCGCTAAGGCAATCAAGAACATAACCAGTATGGTAGTTATCGATCCATTCTGAGGTTGATCGGTTTGCGTAAAACCACGAACCATCATCATTTTGATGATTTATAACAAACCTAGCTGCTTGCTGGGCAGCCACTCTTAGCTCATCATTCTTGGTTACTGAATATACCTGACTTAAAAGGCGAACGCCTTTCATGCTTGCATTGAAAACCTGTTGCTGATCGAAGGGTGAATACGAAAAACAAAAGGTTTCCCCTTCATAGGTTCTTTTCAAATCGTTTAATACAAACTTTGACGCGCTAATGCAAAGGTCTAGTGCCTTTTGATTTCCAGTAATCTTATAACATTCAAATAGGGCATTGGTAATAATTCCTGTTGCAACAACTGTTGGTTGGTAAGCAGGTATTTTGGCATATCGAGCCTCCCAATCGAAATCGTAGCCCCAGCAAGCGCCTGAATAGCCAGCAGGAATAAGCTTTTGCAACTCATCGATCAAAAATTCAATCTTTGAATTACAATCGGTTTTGCTATAACCATTTGATTTATACAAGTTGGTATACCCTTGAATAGAAAGGCCTAGAGTAACTGGGTTATAACCTTTGGGGATAAATAATAAACGACGCAAATTAATCGGACTTCGCTTAATTAGCTGCTGTACTCCAAATCGAATTAGCTTATTCTTCTTTAATAACGGAAGCTTGAAAATTGATGATTTTAACCCATCGTATGGATCCCACCCTCGATAATTCTCCGTTTCGATATATTTAATAAGTCGATTTAAACTTTCCTCTACACTCATAAACCGATCCTTCGTCCATCCTTAATGCTCTCAAGCACTTTGAACGTTGCTAGAGTAGATAAATAGAGCTCATCAAATGGAATTGGTGCTGGTTTTCCTTTTTCGATGGATTCGAGAAATTGAATTATCTCGTTCTGATGACCCTTATCCTGCCCTTTCAACTTATATTTTTTCTCGCTCTTACCAAGCACTCTCATCGTTTTGAAGTCATCAATAATAACTGATGTACCCCCGCAGAACACCTCAATATACTCCTTTGCCAACGATTTGCTTCCATTCGAAAAATATGCAATGTTGGCAATGCTTCCATTCTCAAAACCTAAATTGATGGTAACGGTATCATTTAAATTATTTGCATCCTTTATGGAGCTTGCATTCACGCTTACAATTTTGCTGCCAGCAATGTACATGGCCAAATCGATAAAATGGCAGCCCTCGCCAATAATGCGGCCACCTCCTATTTCGGGATCGTTTACCCAATGGTCTTTAGGCACAGCACCAGCATTAATTCTAAAGTTGATCGCTTTGGGCTGCTCATCAAGAAACATCTTTTTGATTTGCTGCACATGAGGCGAAAAACGACGATTAAAACCTACAAAAACCAACGGCTTTTTATCGGATGGAATAGCATTGTAGGCAGATTGAATGTTATCTAATTCCTCAATGGTCATCGCCAATGGTTTTTCAACAAAAACATTTTTGCCTGCGTTTATCGATTTAATAACATATTCGGCATGCAGATTATGTCTAGTGGCAATAAAAACAGTATTCGTTTTTGTATCGTTTAGCAAATCATCTGCTGTACCGGCGCAATGGCTAAACTTATACTTGTCGGCAACATAACGCGCAGTATTGCCATGTGCTGTTGCAATACCTGTAAAATTGCACCGACCTTTTAACCTTGGGAGGAGAATATTTTGAGCAAAATTCCCTGCTCCAATAAAGGCAACATTAGCCTTTGCAGGTAATTGAGATGTTGAACTTAGAACTACATCCTTTTTAAGTTCTGACTTTAATTCATACTCTATTAAAATTCCTGAAAAGTGCTCCGATTTACTAAGGATCATGTTATACGCTTCGGGAGCATTATCGAGTGGGAATGTATGCGAAATGATTTTATTGATATCGAGCTTTTTGCTTGCAAGCAAATCGATGTACGATTGCATATTCCTATTCTCGGTCCAACGAACATATCCGGCAGGATAGTCAATTCCCTTTTCCTCATAGCCAATATCGTATCTCCCTGGTCCATATGATGATGACATGAGCAACTCAAGCTCCTTTTTATAGTAGTTTGGACGATCGAACCCTGTTGGAACGGCGCCTACAATTACTACCTTTCCTTTTCTTCGGGCAATCTCCCCTGCAAAGTTTACAGGATCGAGTGATGATGTTCCTGCAGTGATTATCACAGCGTCGGCACCAATTCCGTTGGTATAATCGTTTACAATTTTTTCAATTCCGGCTTGATTTCGGTTTACGGCAATGGTTGCACCACATACGCGAGCCGCTTCAACCTGATTATCGTCAATATCAACCCCAATGGTTTTAATGCCAGCAGCATTAAGTATTTGTATGGTAAGCTGACCAATTACCCCTAAGCCAATAACTACGCACGACTCGCCCATTTTTAAATCGGCTTGCCGTATTCCTTGAATTGCAATTGCAGCAATGGTGGTGAAAGCAGCATGCCTTAGATCAACTCCGCTAGGTACTTTAACGCAAAGGTTTCGATAAACCGAAACCACATCGGCATGATAAGCACCTTGTCCGCCACAAGCAACAAAATCACCAACTTGAATGTCAGAAACCCCTTCACCCACAGCAATAACCTCACCTGCACAGCTGTAACCAAGCGCAGCAGGTGCTTCGAGCTTATTCATTACCAGTTTATAGGTTTCGAGCAATCCGTTGGTTTTGATCATCTCAATCACCATCTTTACCTCCTTTTGGCGACTACGCGCCTTGGCAATATAACCCTTGCGTGCATCTGAAACCGTTTTGCCCTCGGTTCCTGAACTAACAACTGAGTAATAATTGCGTACAAGGATTTGACCTTTTCCAATGGAGGGAAACGGAACTTCAAGAATATCCATTTGTCCCGATTTAAGCTGTTGGGTAAGTTGATTCATCTATTTTTTTTATCTGACTTTTGAAATAACATATCGAATTTTACCATTGGCAGTCCTCTCAATTTTATCAACGAGTTCAAATTCAACTGTCATTGAGTTGCCAATATACTTGCTAATCATCCCGCGAATTATAGCCTCATCAGCCTTAGAGTAGCCTTCAAGAGCAACGAGTTTAACCTTTAACAGATCGATTGTTTCCTGAATAATCTGGCTTTCGGCAACGGTATTAACTGGTTTGAATATGAAATCGAGACGACCAATTTTACGCCCATCGGGCGTAACAATAAAGTCTTCATCCCTACCCATGATGCGTTCAATTATCCTGCCGTTTCGTCCGCAAGGGCACTGCTGATCATGAGCAAGAATCATGTTGTCGCCAGTATCATATCTAATTAAAGGAAAAGCCTTGTTACCCCAGCCTGTACCAATAACGCTGGCCACCTCACCGGGTTTTGCATCTTCGCCCTTTTCGTTGAGAAGCTCCAACAAACCGTACTCCTCCTTAATATGCATTCGATGATGCTCACACTCATGAATATTTACGGTTGTCTCAACCTGTCCATACCACTGAAAAACAGGGCATTGAAAAACCTCTTCGAGCAGGCTTTTTTGATAATCGTGTAGCGTTTCGGATGCTGAGTATATCGCTTTTGGTTGATAAACTTTTAGATTATTTGCCTTTGCGTAGCTAGCAAACACGTATAAACCTGAAGGGTAGCCCTTAACAAACGATGGCTTAAACTTATTAAATTCTTTTATGTAGTGTTTTAAATTTGCATCCGACATGTGGAAAAGCGAGAAGAAGAGCGAATGCTCGTAGTAATCAATTAAGTGAAACGGTGGTTTTTGCTGCTCAACTGGGTATAGATTATTACCCAAAAAGAAAGCAAAACGATCCTTGCGTGTTGCACCTCCTCCATTAAGGTAATGCCACCTGAAAGCATATTCGCGCTGATAAGCTTCATCATCTAAATAGATATGAAGTGATGTTCCAGTAGTACCACTCGAAGAGAACTTATACTTTTTGCGTTTCTCGTTTACAATATCTTGATAATTTAAACGTACTATCGGTTTATTAATAACTGGAAACTTTCGGATTATTGATAAATCGTTAATTTGGTTAGGGTCGATACCGTTTTCTTCTGCTACTTTTTTATAAAACTTTGAGTTCGAAATGGCGCTAGCCAAAAAATCTTTTAACAACTCAACCTGAAGCTTCTCCAACTCGGTTGGTGAGTAGTATTGGCTTTTCTTTAAAAGAGCCGACCACTTTTTGAAATTTGATCCATATTTTTTCTGCGAAACAATAATTGAATAGATGGTTGCCAAACCATTCTTTACAAAGGGTGGTGCCAATAAATAAATTGATTGAAGAAGTTTTTTATTTTTATACATGACTCTTTTTTCTAAAAAATATTTGCTTTAAATAGGGAATAAATCTTCTAATATTAATTATAAATAAAGCACGTATTTTAAGGCGGTTCAACAGGTGTCCCTTTACTCCCAACTTTTTATTTTTAATATCCCATAAAGCAATTTCTTTAGCACTTAATCCCATTAAATTAGATAGTTCCTGATTAAGTCTATTGCAATGCTCTGCTAATTTTGGCTTAGGAAATGGCTGAAATTTGGAATTTATATAACAAGGAATTACACTATAATTAAGGCTATCGGAGTTTTCATCCAATTGAACATTTAAAATAGCTGTTTTTCGATTAGATGGAAAATACTCATCAAATACAAAGTTCCCAAAACTAGGCGCAAACAAAGAGTTTTTGTATTGAACAATTCCTTGTAGCACATGCGGATGATGCCCATATAATACATTAACACCACAGCTATCCATTAGCTCTTTGCCTAAATTAATTTGCCACGACATTGGGTTCGTAGTATATTCATGCCCCCAATGCAGCGAAAGGATTAGATAATCTGATTGGTCTTTTGCCTTTTTACAACTCCTTTTAATATGCTCAATAAGCAATAAATAATCAGATTTTGTAATGGTTTCCTCAATGTAATATCCTAAAAATCCCAATCCAATATCCTTTACCGGAATAATAAGAGCATCTTCTTGTAGCCGGTCTCTCGATTCACCAAAATGTCGAATTCCATTCTCATCTAACACCTTGACCATTCGCTCAAACGCTTCGCGACCATGGTCGAGGGTATGGTTGTTGGCTAGGTTGACAACATCTACCCGATTAGTTTTTAAAATGTGAACATAATCTTCGGGGCATCGAAGGACTTGGGAAAATGGTTGCTTCTTTGACGAAACTGATGATAAAACACATTCGAGGTTGGCAATATTTAAATCTGAATTTGCGAATTCACTTTTTGCAAATTCAAAAGGATTTAATCCTTTATTAATTTTACCAGAAACACCCTTGCCGAGGTTCTCAAACATAGCCCCAAGCGATACATCCCCGACGAAATTTAATCTTACCATCCGCTTATCTCTTTTTACTAATTACCGAATTTAAAGCAAAGGATAAATTTTGAACCATTTTGTCCTCGGTAAAATTTTGTTCGTAGTGCTTTCTGCTCTCAGCACCCATTTTAACCCTTAGTTCAGGATTGTTGAACAATAATTCAATCTTTTCAGCAATTTGCACAGGGCTATTGGTGTTTACAATAAAACCATTTTCGCCATTCAGAACCGACTCGATAATTGCTCCCTGATCGGTTGATATTATGGGAAGGCCTGCTGCTAAACCCTCAACTACAACCCACGGATGCCCTTCGGGAATTCGTGGTGGAAATACCAAAATATCGGAAGTTATGAAAAACTTGATTTTTGTTTCGCCACTTGCAGGCTGAAAGAATTCAACGGGTAATTGGTGTTCTAATACAAATTGGTTGCACTTTTGAGCAAAGCTGTCGCTTTTCCATGCTCCAACCATTCTATATTTAATACCATCAATACCCTTAGCCTTTAGTATTCTTGACGCTTCAAGAACATCTTCAACCCCTTTTGTGGGAAAAAGGTTGGAAAAGAAAAGCACTTCAAATATATCGCTGGGTTTTTGTGGCTTTTCTGGAAACTTATAGTTTGCGCCGTTTGAAACTACGAAAATTCTATCGTCCGAAAAATTTTGCCGGAAAAGATACTTTAAATTATGTCCTAAAACTATTACTCCCGAAGATAAACGAAGGTTAAAGTTTACGTATTTTCTAGTTAATGGTGTTACCTTACTCAACCAATTCTCCCAATCGCTCCCCCGAAGTTGTAATAGAATTTTTCGCCCCAATAATCGTCCAAGTATAATAAAAACAGAATCTTTAATAAAAGCCCCTGTTGTTTGTCCGTTGGGTATTAAAACAACCTTTGGACGATAAATAATTAGTTTAAAAAAATAACCAATGTAAAGCCATAGTCCCTTAAACGGTTTCCACCACGCAAGCTTTCCCATCGATTGAAGATTGGCATTTAATCCAGTATCAATGTGAATAATATTAAAATGGTTATTTAAGCTCGATTTAAGAATAATGTCCGTAGCAATTGCAGGACCATACCATGGTGGAGGCAATTTGCCTAAAATAAATATACGCGGTTTACTCAATCGTTAAAAGTTTTTTAGTAAGATGTAATATGTTCGCAATTACTGCATTCAGAAATCAAAAGAAAGATAAAATGTATCTGTTATTGATCCATAAATAATATGTTAACTATTTAAAAAAAATTATAAGTATAAATTATAATCAATTGCTTCATTTTGTAATTTTTATTATTCCTTTAATTTTGATTGAGATTACTATACCATCTTGATAAAACAAAAATAAAGTAAAATATTTTGCCGCTCATGGGGTAGCCATTAAGGTAAGCTTTAAACTTTTTTATAACTATTTCCTGCTCTAATCCCAGCTCATTTAGCGTTCCATTGCTGAACGAGTCGAGAAAAAGTGCTGACCAATTCTTTTTAATCCACGTATCAAGCGGAAGATTAAATCCTCGTTTCGGGGCATTTAATATCTCCTGGGGCAATATATCTTTATAAGCCTCCTTTAGAATATGCTTCCTTGTTTTTCCATTGATTTTAAAATCACCCGGTAACGATAATCCTTGCTCCACCAACCGATAATCGAGGAATGGAACTCTTACCTCAATGCTTGCAAGCATCGAGGAGAAGTCAACCTTGGTAAGCATTTCATCTACTAATGAGGTGTTGCAGTCGAACATCATCAGGCTATTCATGCTTAAATTCTTTGAGTCTGCAAATTTTTGAAATTCGACAACCTGCGATGGCTCAGCTTGCATTGCAATTAAATCCTTTTTGATAAATCGCGAAATATCATCTCTCTGATAAATTCCCATTGTTGTTAGATAACGCGATGCAAAATCGGGGTTAGCAAAAAAGGATAGGAACGGATCGACCTTTAAACGGTACGCTTTATTTAATTTTCCATAGTTTATTACGCTTAAACTATTCTTAGCAAAGGCGTTTAGCTGTTTTAATGGCAAATGCCTCAACCAGTTTAGGTTGTTATAGCTGAAAAAGCGCTGATAACGCTCGTATCCACCAAAAATTTCATCGGCTCCATCGCCCGATAGGACAACAGTTACATTCTCCCTAGCAACTTTTGAATTAATATAAATGGGAATCGCAGAGGTTATGGCAAAAGGCTCGCCCATTGAGCCAATGAGTTTATTTAATATTGAATCAATTTCTGGTTCAATAATCCTTTCGTGATGATTTGTTTTTAGCCCTGCCGACATTATGCGCGATAGCTCAACATCAGCGGTATTTGATGCGCCTTTAAAGCCAATGGTAAATGTACTAACCGGAGATTCGAGCAGCGATGACATCTCGTAGGTGATAATAGACGAATCGATACCCCCACTTAGAAATGAGCCAAGCGGAACATCGCTTATCATCTGCTCTTCGACCGATGAGTGCAAAAGCTGTTTGGTTGTCTCTTTAGCCGTTTCAAAATCAACCTCAGCATTTGCCCTTACCCTATCTAAAAGCTGATAGTACGGTGTAATCTGAATTTGCTTTGAGTCCTTTATGATGATAAAATGTCCGGGTTTAAGCTTGTGAACCTTTTGAAAAATTGTTGCTGGCTGAGGTATATATCCTAACGAAAGGTAATCGGCTAAAACGCTTTTATTTATTGTTAGATCGAGAAATTTAAGCTGATGAAACGACCGAATATCAGACGAAAACAGGAAGTGCTTATTGTCGGAATAGTAGTATAATGGTTTAACACCAATGTGATCGCGGGCAATGAAAAGTTGTTTTGACTGATTATCGTAGATTGCGAATGCAAAAATTCCTCGCAAATACTCTAGGCACGAAGAACCAAATTTGTGAAAAAGATTAAGAACTACCTCAGTATCTGATTTTGTAGTAAAGGTGTAATCGCTTAAATATTTATCCTTTACCTCTTTGAAATTATAAATCTCACCATTAAATACGATTACAAAACGCTTATCGACCGAAAACATGGGCTGATGACCCGTAGCAAGGTCGATAATGCTTAGCCTGCGCATGGCAATTCCAGTATTATCGCGTTGATAATACCCCTCATCATCGGGTCCACGATGCACAATTGCCCCGTTCATTAACGATAGGGCATCGGTAATCCGTTGACTATCCTCAGAAACTATTCCACAAATACCACACATTTATTTCGTTTTAACATAATCAACTGCATCTTCAAAACCTTTTATCATATTACTAATACTATACTTATTATAAATAGAATCTAAAGCATTTTTTGACATATTATTTAGTACTTCTGGGTTATTTAACAAGAAAGATATTTTTTCAGTAATGTCTGAAACATTCGATTCACAGAAATATCCTGTTTCACCATTTATTAAATATTCTGCTTCAGGTGAATGAAAAGGACCTTTATTTGTTGATCGACTACCGATAACTGGCAACCCAAAAGCAAAAGCATTATTTACAGACAATCCAAGATACCCTAACATTATATACAAATCGGATGCATAAAGATATTTACCTGTTATTTCAGGATCGTAAATAGGACCATATATATACAAATTATCAATGTTTTTCTGCTTTAATTTTAGATAATCGTACATTTCACCGCCACCAATTATATGTAAACCAATATCATATTTTGATGATAATGA
>JBPXJX010000198.1:0-6789 GCA_051715525.1 Bacteroidales bacterium | reverse complement strand
TTTGTTTTTGTAGAGTTTTGTTACACTCCCCACTCGATCTCCTTTCCCTGAAATCAATATGTCAGAGAAGCCATCTTTATTATAATCACTAACAGCAACTGAACCTTCGCCAATATTGTCAAACAGAATTTCAGTTTGTTCTTCGAATGTATCTGCCCCCATATTTTTATATATTCTCGTTAAATATGCCGGGGCAACAGCCTGATAACCTGAAATTAATAAATCAAGTTTTCCATCATTATTATAGTCAATCCATGCAATAGCACTTTCAATTACATTTGGGAAATTAACAGTTGAAACTTGGGTAAAGGTGTTATTGCTATTTTGCTTATATAATAGAGTTTTTCTGTTAGTAACACCACCATCTGAGGGATTATATGCTGTAACGCCTGAAATAACGACATCTAATAAACCGTCATTATTATAATCACCCCAAGCCACACTTCCTTTTGAGATATCAGCAAATCCTTTATATGCTTCTGAAAATGAATGGTCCGGATTCTGTTGGTAGAGTTTAGTATTGTTATTTGATATTCCTCCACCGGCGTGGTAAGTATTTCCACCAGTTATCAATAAATCCATTAGTCCATCATTGTTATAATCTGCCCAAGCCGCAGCACCTTGAGCAAGTCCTAAAAATGAGGATACATCTTTAAACTTATCAATTCCAACGGAATCCTTCACCATTGGCACTGGCGTATTGGTATTATAAATCCTTGATGTTCCTGAGTTTGAATATGGGTAAACCTTATAGTAATACGCCGTTGTGTCAGTGAAATTTGCCCAACCGTTATAGGTTTGAATACCAGCTAAAACATTAACTGCACCTACCCCATCAGCTAAATTATTATCATCAGCCACGACTGTACCATTTGTAGGTGCAGTTATATAGTTGATTTTTGATGCTTTGATCAGGTAGCCATCAGGAGAAGCTATTTTTCGTCCGATATCTCCAGTGCTTACCCAGTTTGAGCTTTCACCAGACAGGGCAAAATTAGTCAAAGCGCCATTTTTAGCATTAATACTTGCATCGGTAACTGTTACTAGGCCTGCATTATTCCCTGAAGCATTACCTTGGTTGAATTTATAGTAAGCAATTAAGCCTGACTCAGAGCCTGTTAGTTCGGAAAACATGTTGTTAAAGATATCTAACTGGGTGCGTTCAGTATTCCAAATCCGATATTCATCGAGCTTCCCGGCGTAAAAGCGAGATACATTCCATGCACCAATTTGGGCTGCTGCAAGGTTGACAGTAGTGGTTGATAATGTGCCCGAACCAATCAAAGTGCCGTTAATATAAATTTTAGCTGCTCCTGCATTATAAGTGGCGGCTAAATGATACCAAGTATTTGCAGCAAAAGCAAAGGTAACATCAACTGCATATGTTGCACCTCCCGCAACGGCTAGTTCTATATTGCCACTATTTATTTGGAAATGTACAGCTCCAGGTATCCAACTGTTGTTATTATATATTCCTGAAAAGTTTCCAGTTAATGAACTTGCTTTAAACCAAGTTTCGATTGTAAACTTCGATAGACTACTTCCAATGGTAGGAACAGCAACAAAATCGTTTATCCCATCTAAATCAACAGCATTGCCAAAGGAAGGATTACCCTCTATAGCATCAGTCCAACCTACATTGATAATTTTATTGTTATTATTAGCTGTTAAATTTGTTGCGTGCGTAATAGGTTTTGTTTTTGCAAATGCAATAGAAGTAGTTGGAACGGTGGCTGCTGTTTTGTAGTTGATGTAATTACCTGAATTGGTATAAGGCCACATTTTAAAGTAATAGTTTGTACTACCCTTTGTTCCGGTAAAACTTGAATAGGTTTGTGTGCCCTGTGAAACCTTTATTACTGCTGCACCATCCGACAAGTCATTGTCCGTTGTAATTTCTGTTCCATCTACCGGATCGGTAAACGAATTGGTGGTTGAGGCTTTTATAAGATACTCGGAAGGTGCTTGACCTGGATTAATCCAGTTTGAAGTTGCCCCAGTTAATGCAAATCCGCTTAATGTACCATTAAATGCATTTGCGGTTGCATCGGATAGGATTGTAACGCCTGCATTTGAACCTCCGGCTGTTCCTTGGTTAAACTTGTAGTACGAAATCAATCCGCTTTCAGTTCCTGCTAATTCATTAAATATATTATTTTGAATTTCGGCTTGAGTTTTAGCGGTATTCCACATTCGAACCTCTTCTATCGAGCCGTTGAAATACAAGGGCCCAGATGATCTTCGACCTATAACTAAAGGTGCAGTCCCTTTTACAAACGCTGTAGACGATAATGCAGCGGAGTTCACCAACAGACCGTTAACATAAAGTTTTATTGTTGTTCCATCGTAAGTTGCCGCTACATGAGTCCATTTGTTGGCTGTTATTACTGTAGGGGATAAAAGATCGAGCCAAGTGCCTGAGTTTCTCATAGTAACTACGGGCTTTCCTTGGATTGAATGGATTTCGAAGCCAGTTCCTGATCCTTCACTCAATGTGGAAACTATTGCTTCATCTGCAGTTGAAGATGTTGTGTACCACGCTTCGGCTGTAAATACTGATGGGTTTTGTGAGCCAGCACAGGCAACATAATCGTTTGTTCCATCAAAATTTAAAACATTTGCCATTAAACTAGGAATTCCTAATGCATCTGTCCAGTTTAGGGTTAATGAACCGGAGTTGGTTGCAGAAAATCCTGTGATATGATTTGTGGGTTCTCCGTAGATTACTATTCGACCATTAGCTTGTGGTACAATTTCGTTTGTTTTATATTTAATGGCTCCACCGCTGTTGGTAAAAGGGTAAATATTAAAGTAGTAGGTTGTGTTCGCCGCTAAGTTGATCCATCCCGAGTAGGATTGAACACCTGGTAAAATCTTTACAGCACCTGCGCCGTCTGCTAAATTATTGTCGATACTCACTTCGGTTCCGTTAACAGGAGGTGTAATAGAGGGAGAGGTTGATGCTAATATAACATACCCTTCAGGTAATTGAGCGCCAGTGGCATCTATCCAGTTTTGAATAATGCTACCATTAACTCCACTGGCTGTAAAATTACTTACATGGTTGGTTGGTGCAGGTTTTATAAATACCATCGGAATTGTTTCGGTGGTGTTATATACAATGTTGCTACCCATGTTAACATATGGGACGATTCTAAAGTAATAGGTTTGATCCGCATTGGCATTAATCCATGAACTATCCTTTTGCACCTCTTGGGCAACTTTTACTATACCAATATTGTCGGCTAAATCTAAGTCGTTAACTACATCGGTTCCATTCAAAAGGGCAGGAAAATTGTTAGTGTTCGAAGCTTGTATCACATACCCTTCAATATCGGAATTGGCATTTGAAGTATAGAATTTTATACCGTATTCGTTATTGATTATTGTAGCATTTATTGCATTTGGTGTAGCATCTTCAACATTATTGTCACACTTATAGTATGCAACTAGACCGGTTTCTGAACCTGTTAAGTTTAGGTCCATGTCGCTTAATATCTGAGCCTGTGTTCGTGCTGTGGACCATATTGCCATTTCGTCAATTAAACCTTCGTAACTTTCGTAGTTTGCATCGTGGTCACGACCAATAAAAAGGTTTACTGACGAAGACGTAATATTACCCGTTGTGCTTTTTGACGCCACCAAAACGCCAGAAATATATATGCTTTGGGTTGTGTTGTTATATGTACCACAAATATGGCTCCAGCTGTTTATTGGCAGAATGCCCGAGGTCGTTTTTACTTCGCTCCAGCTGCCTCCAATATATAGTCCAAAGCACAATTGCCCCTGGCTATTAAGGTACATTCTATATCCCCCATCGAGTGCTACATTTTCTTTTTGAAAAATTCCTCCTTCGTAGCGGGCTGGGTTAATCCATGCTTCCAGTGTAATTTGGTTGCCGGTAATGTTAAAAAGCGCATTATTACCACAGTCAACATATGAACGACAACTTTCATATGTCATACAATATTCACCTTTCAAGGCATTGCCAAATCGCTTAACATCGTTCCATTTTAACAAGAATTTGTTTTTCACAATACTGGCCGTTAGGTTGGTAACATGTTTTTTAGGTGCCGATTTCATCAAGTTTATCTGGGCTGTAGCCGCATTGGTTGTATTATAATTTACCCAATTACTTCCATTAGTATAGGCAAATACTTTAAAGTAATAGGTTTTTGATGCTTTGGCATTTTTCCATCCGCTATAGAATTGTTTTCCTGCCAACACCTTAACTGCTCCCGTACCATCCGAAAGATCATTATCCTGAGTTAAAAAGGAACCGTCGGTAGGAGGGGTGAATGAGTTGGTTTCTGAAGCCATTATCACATAGCCGTCAGGTATAACTGCGCCTAAAGCATCATTCCAAGTTAGCATTATATTATCGGCAATATTCTGAGCAATTAAGTTTGAGCATTGACCGGTGGGCTCTGCTTTCGCAGGAATAGGAGTAAAAGTATATTTTTGGTTATCGTTCGGCATTCCTGGAAAGTAATGACCTTCAAACTCGGTACTTGCAGTTGCATTAGCATCAAAACTACTAACAGCCAGGTAATCGCCAATACTATTAAATGCCAACCCTATTGATGCTTGCAAATCATACTGATGAAAATATTCCTCCACCGTCAAATAATGCATTTCGATTTTATTCGAAGTTTCATAGAGTTTTGCTTGCAAACAGATATCGTTATTGGTGTACCAATGGAATGTACTGTAGTACCATTCAAATGTAAATACTCGGTTAGGAGCTGTTCCTGTTGTTGAGTAACGCTGAATTGCTTGTGACTTCCATGATATTCCATTATCGTAATATAAAACTCCAATCAAAGGTCGTAATGGAGTATTTGTTAGGTTTCCTTCTCTCCAACTTCCTGCCATTGTACCATTAATGCTGGTGTTGAATGATAGCCAGCCAAATTTTGAAGCAATTACTTGAGAATAATTGACTCCATTAAAATTAAAATTAAAACCAATATTTATTGGAGTACTTATGGGTGAAACACTAATGCTTGTTCCTGTTATTGGAGCGTACGGAGCATTAGATGCTGTAAATGAGTAATTACTTTGTGAGAAAACTGAAAGATTAAGGGTTAAAAGCAAGATAAACCCTATGCGGCGGATAATTGAACTTGGCTGTAGCATATTTTGAGATATGATTTGTGCTAATTATTTTAATGTAGCAAAAGTAAACCTTGAATCACATCTCCTTTTATCAATACATACAATCTGTTTTGCAAATCGACAAAAACATCAAATTTTGATAAAAAAACGAATTTGTAAATTGAACGAATGTTTGATAACTGAAGCGATAGCTCTTGTGAATAAAAAACTATGAAGCGGACTTTTTTCTCCAAACCAAGGGTGATTCGCCTGTGATTTGTTTAAACTGCCGGCTAAAGTTTGCCTGTTCGGTATAGCCAACCATTTCGGAGATTTGTAGAATGGTAAAATCGGGATTGTCAACCATTAGATTCTTTGCATCTTCAATTCTTAACCGATTTATCCACGTGTTAAAATTAACTCCTTCTTCTCGGTTTATTAGATTAGAAAGGGTTGTTCGGCTTATCTTTAAGCTATTCGCAATCTCTTCGATTGTAATACCCTGAACTAGATATTGCTTGTTTGAAAAGATATGTTGCTTAAAGTATTCCCAATCGGATCTCGAAGTCCTTATATGAATCTGTTGAGTTTCTTGAATGGGAGTATTTATTGCAGGTTCAACAATCGAGAAAACTTTGTTGTATTTGATGTATTCTTGCGCAAAAATAAAGTAGAACGCTGAAAAAATAATGGTTACAATCCAGTCAGCGTTCATTGGGAAAAAACTTGAGATCATAGCGATTATGCCAATTGCTAATGCCGAAAAGTAAGCAAGTTTTACCCAGTTCATTCTAAGTTTAATTACCTCCGAGAAGTAATCATGTAGCTCATTGTCATACTTTTTCTCTTCTCTTAAAAACAAAATAGTGTAGTAAACTAATTGTAATAAAATGAATGCAAGGAATAAGAACCTAATCCATATTGTAGGATTGTTAAGATTAAGACTGAGATCATGAAATGAGCTAATCTTTGGATCGTCAAATATTATAAATGAAATGAGGTAAAGTGGAAGTATGAAAAAATATGGTAATAAATGCTTGAGTAGATTTTTGGCCTTTACAAATTTGGGGTTGATTAATGTGATTAGCGTAAAAGTAAATAATAACGCTTGGGTTGATGATATGAAAATACTAATAAAGGTAAAATACTCACGAGAATTATCGGCTAAATCAAAAACTAATACAGCAATTGTTAATATACTAAGAGTGAAATACGCACCAGATAATACTTTTAACGATATACGATAGTTTTTTAATCCCTCTTTTTTTGGTACATGCAACGAAAGGAAAGAGGTTCCCATAACTGCACACACAACTGCTAAAAGAGAATTTGTTAAAAAATGGAGATTTGTAGCCATAAAAACGAAAAATGCCTCGATCTTAATCAATCACAGACTGCTAAAATAGTTAAGTTTACTTACTCCTGCAATGAAAATAATAGCAAAATCGAACAACTTTTAGTTGTTTGTTAGCCTTTTATATTGCTGGTTTATAGCCTGTTTTGGTGTTAATAAAAAAAAGGTGTTTTAAATCATTCAAAATGACTCCTCTTTTTTATCAATTTGTACACCTTTTTTTATCTATTTAAACATCATTTTGTACGTATTGATAAGTTGTAATTAGCAAATCATGACTTTATTTGCTATACTCAAAAGTGTCTGCAATTCCGAATAACATTTATTTAAAGAATATG
>JBPXJX010000197.1:0-3570 GCA_051715525.1 Bacteroidales bacterium | reverse complement strand
TTGTAAAAAGCCTTAAGCTATCGGAAAAGACAGATTGATTATACACATCTTTTGCGAATGCTTGCCAATTACCTTGGTACTGATTAGCAAATTGTGTTAAGAATAGGGGCTGATAGGCGAGGGGAATGTTTTCGTAGAATTTGGCCATCATATTGGCAAACACCTCACGATCAATTGGAAGGTAAAATTCATTGTAAAACGCTTTTGCGTTAGCTCGTAAAGAGTACAATAAACTTTCAACTTTCTTAACATCTAGCTGCTTCTGGTTAAATTCGTTGATTAAAGGAACAAAATTAGATGCAAAGCTGATTAGCTCAACTGCATTAACCGCTTCGCGATTATAATCGCTGGTAACTGCTAAAGGTTTAAGATTTTTATATAGCGATTCGAATTGTAGCAGAACATTACCGTACTTCTTAACACGAGAAGGATCTGATGCTACCCATTGGCTAAACTTTTTTTCAAGTTCAATTTTCTTAGGAATAGCATTAAATCGGGTTAACCCATTGCTTTCACCTATCCATTTTTTCCATGCATTTGCAGCGCCTTTTCGCTTGTCGGCATACATTATATTAATGGTATCATTACTTCTCATATACGATTCCATTATTCTCAACCTAATATCGCGAAGAGAAATTTTGTGTGGATTTTGATTATTTGAAATTAAGTCAACAGCCTGTGATGTAATGTATTGTTGAGTAGTTCCCGGAAAACCATAAACCATTGTAAAATCATTTTCTTTCACCCCTTTTAATGAGATGTTTAAGAATTTTTTAGGCTTATAGGGTACATTATCTTTTGAATATGGTGCAGGTTTATTATCCTTATCGGCATAAATTCTGAAAATTGAGAAATCACCAGTATGTCTTGGCCATACCCAGTTGTCGGTATCGCCACCAAAATCGCCTATTGCGGTTGGAGGAGCGCCAACCAAACGGATATCTTGAAATACTTCATAAATAAATAGGTAGTACTCATTGCCAAAATAAAAAGGCTTAACATCAACTTTATAGCTATTTCCCTCTTTTGCTATCTTTTTAATGGCTTCGATGTTTGATGTGATTGTAGAATCACGCTTAATCTCACTTGTGGTTGGGGTAATATTTGCGAGCACTTTATTTGTTACATCCTCCATGCTTACTAAAAAAGAAACTGTTAGCCCTTCGGCTGGAAGTTCTTGATTCTTTTCTGTTGCCCAAAAGCCATTTTTCAAATAATCGTGCTCAACTGATGATAATGATTGGATTGAACCAAAACCGCAGTGGTGATTGGTTATTACTAAGCCTTGCTCGGATATTAAAGATCCGGTACAACCTCTTCCAAACATCACAATGGCGTCTTTTAAACTAGAATTATTGACGCTATATATATCTTCGGCAGAGAGTTTACACCCTTGCTTTTTCATTTCATCAATATTCTTACCAATAAGAATTGGTAGCCACATTCCCTCGTCTGCAACAAGGTTGAGCGAAAATATATAGCAGAAAGTAATTAGTAAAGTTAATCTCTTCATTTTGTTATATTTAGGTGGTTATTTGCCTGTTATAAAGTTTTGCAGTTCAATGTAAAGTTTTTGAATAGGAAGCCCCATTACATTGAAGTATGAGCCTTCAATACGTTCAATGCCAATAAAACCAATCCATTCCTGAATGCCGTAAGCACCTGCTTTGTCAAATGGTTTGAATTTATTGATATAATACCAAATTTCTTCGTTGGTAAGTTTACGAAAAAAAACATCGGTTGAGTCGTAAAAAGTCTTCGTTTCGGATGTAGTTGATAAGCATACGCCTGTAACAACAGTGTGTTTATTACCCGATAGCAATGAGATTATTCTGTACGCATCATCTTTATCAATGGGTTTACCAATAACATGCCCGTTGCACCATACAATTGTATCGGAGGTGATTAAGATTTCATCTTTTTGAAGTTTTTGAATAAGAGGATTTGCTTTATGAATTGCTAGATATACAGGAATTTCGTTCATTGTGAGATGATCGGGGTAAAGTTCCTCGTCATCATTGTTTGCACGAACTTCAAAATCAACACCTAGCTCGTGTAATAATTGCTGACGGCGTGGCGATTTAGATGCTAGTATTAGCTTTTTTCCCTTTAAAATATCACTAAGCATGAAGAATCAAGAAATTAAAAACTTAAATAGAATGGTATATAGTAGCCCAAAAAGCATAATCAGCTTATTAACCTGGCTTGCTTTGTGGTAATCCTCTTTTTTCTCGGCTGTTAAAAGCAGAACAAGAAGAATAAAAATTGGTACAATTAAAGCAACTATGAAGTAAAAAAGTGTGTAATAATCTACGTTTCCCGAAGGGGAGAAGTTGAGATATCGTGCAAAAAGGAAAACCAATGCAACTAAAGTAAAGAATAGGAGCGAGGCTGCTATTGTACGAGCTGTTTTTTTACCTAACATTACAGGTAGGGTATTTCTACCGTAAACTTGATCGCCTTCAAAATCTTCAATATCTTTAATAATTTCTCTTACAAGTGTAAGTAGAAAGGCAAAAAGAGCATATCCACCAACCCAATAAGTTAGGATTCCAAATTTTATCTCAAAACGAGCAACCATATCCCAGTAAACAGAATATAACCTAGGTAGCTCAAAGAGCAAGGTCATAAGAGGAACAGAGGCTGTCAGAACAGCAACAATAAGATTGCCTAAAAGGAATTGACGCTTATATGTGGTTGAATAGAACCAGAGTAAACCTGCAACAAATAAAAAGATTAAGGAGAATGTTGGTTTACCTATTGAAAATGATACTATGGTACCGAACAATACCCCTATTAGATTGAAAATGGTATGTAGGATTATAGCCGTTCTTCGGCTTAGACTTCGGCCAACAACAACAGTCTGAGGTCGGTTTACAAGATCCGTTTTTGTATCGAAATAGTCGTTTATTACATACCCACCTGCAGTAATAAAAACTGTTGCAAACGTTAGTAGGAAAAAGTTGATATCTGAAAGCTGTAGCTCTAAGTTTTTGAAGTGTAATAAAGGTTGTATAAGGCAATAGCGCATTAAATACATGGTTACTGCTACAATTAGCAAGTTTTTAATGCGGACAACTCTGAGAACTGCTTGCATAATGATACTACTGTTTATTAATAGACGATGGACCCCACTTTTCGTTTAATCTCATCACTTGTTCAATTACGTCTCTAACGCAACCTTTTCCGCCAGAATAGTTCGATACATAAACCGATAAGCCTTTAATTTCAGGTACTGCATCAGCGGGACATGTAGGTATCCCAACTTTTTTCATCACATCAAAATCGGGCAAATCATCTCCCATGTAAAGTATTTCGGAAAGTTCTATGCCATATTTGAATCGGAAATCTTCAAGCGCATCAACTTTATCATTCGCTCCAAGATAAATATCTGTAACGCCTAACCCTTTGAACCTGTCTCTTACCGATTGCGAGCTTCCACCCGAAATAATTGCAATTGGGTAACCTCGTTCAATTGCAATATGAACAGCATAACCATCGCGCGTATTGGTTGTACGAATTAATTCACCCGATGGGTGAAGCACTACGCTACCATCGGTAAAAACGCCA
>JBPXJX010000196.1:0-1152 GCA_051715525.1 Bacteroidales bacterium | reverse complement strand
TCTTCAACAGTATTTAAAATCTCAGAGATAATATCTTCAGTTGTGATATTCTCAGCTTCGGCCTCGTAGGTTAAGCCAATACGATGACGAAGTACATCATGGCAAACCGAACGAATATCCTCAGGGATAACATACCCACGGCGCTTAATGAAAGCGTAAGCTTTAGCCGCCAAAGCAAGGTTTATACTTGCCCTTGGAGATGCCCCATAGCTAATCATGCTCTCAAACTTCTCGAGCTTAAACTGTTTAGGGAAACGGGTTGCAAATACGATATCAAGAATGTACTTCTCGATTTTTTCATCCATATAAACCTCGCGAACAATACTACGAGCCTTAATGATATCTTCAGTTTTTAAAACCTTTTCGGCTTTTGGGAATGTATTTGCAATATTCTGACGCATAATCAACTTCTCCTCTTCCTGCTTTGGATAGGTAATTTTAACCTTAAGCATGAAACGGTCTACTTGTGCCTCAGGAAGTGGATATGTTCCTTCTTGCTCAATGGGATTTTGGGTTGCAAGAACAAGGAATGGCTTTTCTAATTGATAAGTTTGATCACCAATAGTAACCTGACGCTCTTGCATGGCCTCCAACAATGCACTTTGTACCTTTGCGGGGGATCGGTTTATTTCATCGGCAAGAACAAAGTTGGTGAAGATTGGGCCCTTTTTTACAATAAACTCCTCTTTCTTTTGGCTATAAACCAACGTACCGATAAGGTCGGCAGGCAGCAAGTCAGGGGTAAACTGAATACGGCTGAACTTGGCATCAATAGTATTAGCCAGCGTATTGATAGCAAGCGTTTTAGCCAACCCTGGAACACCCTCAAGTAGGATATGACCATCGGCAAGTAGGCCAATCATTAACGATTCAACAAGGTGTTTTTGTCCAACGATCACCTTATTCACCTCCATGTTGATAATATCAACAAATGAGCTTTCAAGACGAATCCTTTCGTTTAACTCTTTAATGTTTAATGCGTTAACTTCACTCATCGCTTTAATAATTATATCGGTTTAATTTTCTATTATTAACAATTAACATCCGCAAATTTCACAATTAATACGGGGGATGCAAGTTAAAAAGAGTTAAATAGATTTAATGATAAGTTAAAGTTGAATTAGTTCTCAAAAATGGCTTAATTACTAATAT
>JBPXJX010000195.1:0-7033 GCA_051715525.1 Bacteroidales bacterium | reverse complement strand
TAAAAACATTTTAGTAACCTTCTCTGCTCACGCTATACTTGGCATCGATACAAAAGATGGAAAACTTCTATGGTCTCAAAAACAAGATTCAGAAGGTGATGTACATTGCAATACTCCTTACTTTGAGAATGGATTTATCTATTATATAACTGGTGATGGCAATGGTGCTGTTAAACTAAAACTTGCCGATGATGGAACTTCAATTACTGAAATTTGGCGCAACAAAAAGTGTGATAACACTTTTGGAGCCTTCATTAAGGTGAACGACTACATATACACATCAGGATACGAAAAGAGACAATACTATGCCGTTAATGCAAATACAGGAGAAATTAACGACTCTGTTAAGTTTGATAGAGGTTCAATTATACTAGCCGATAACCTTCTTTACCTATATAATGAACGTGGACAGGTTGGTTTATTCAATCCAAATGGGCCAAAACTTGAGCAGATAAGTACATTTAAATTAACTCAAGGCACAAAGGCTCACTACTCTCACCCTGTTATTCTGAATGGCATTATGTACATTCGACATGGTAAATCGCTTTTAGCCTTTGATATCAAAAATAAATAGCCAAACTCTAATCCCATATTTATGAAAAAACTATTCATTTTGGTTGGAGTTCTAATTATAGCTGCTTCAACAATTAATGCTCAGGAGCTAACGCTTGAACAAGTACTCGACAAGTATTACCAAGCGAATGGCTTTGACAAACTTCAAAATGTCAAAACGATTATAATGACAGGCTCAATAACCAACTGGGTTGTGATGCCTACTAAAGTATATAAAGCTCGCCCTAATAAATACAGAATGGAACGTGATGTTAACGACATCACAGGGTTAACTGTTTACGATGGACAAACAGGTTGGACAACTGCCCCTTGGACAAAAAACCCTAACCCACAGATTGTACCGGAGCAAGGCTTAGTCGATTTAAAAATTCAGGCTGATTTTGATGGACTATTCTACAACTGGAAGGATAAAGGGCATAAACTAGAACTTGTAGGCCTTGAAAAACTAGTTGATTCGGATGTTTACAGAATCAAATTTACTCGCAGCGATAACCTTGTTGACTTCTACCTAATCGATAGCAAAACTTTCCTTATTCAAAAGAAAGTTGGGGTTAGAAATGTTAGAGGGAAGGACTATAAGATTGATATTACTTTCAGCGATTACAGAAATGTCGAAGGCGTTATGTTCCCATTTAGTATCCTAAACGCATCTGAAGGGCAACCAGCTCCAGCCGAAACCCAATACGAAACTATCGAGGTAAATAAGCCAATTGATGATAAACTTTTTGTAATGCCACAAATTGGTCAGCAGACAAAATAAATTGCAATAGCATTTATGAGAACGGAGCACTTACACAAGTTGCTCCGTTTTTTATCTTCCAAAATGAACAAATATTCATCCTTATCTGTTTAATGAATAAATATTCGCCTATATTTGCATCATCACTTTAAATTATGCCAAAACTAAAAGACGAAAATAAGGTCAAAGCGATTCATGATGCAGCCATGAAACTTGTTATTAAAACAGGTTTTGTTGGGTTACGCATGGCTGATGTAGCAAGCGAGGCAGGAATTGCAACAGGAACACTTTATATATACTACAAAAATAAAGAGGCATTAATTAATAATGTTTACATCGAAACTAAGAAAGAAATAGTGGCAAACCTTTTAAATCCTAAACATCAATCAGAAACTTTTTACACCACCTTTAAGAATATCTGGATTTCATACTTTAAATTTTGCTTTGAAAACCCAGAGAAGATGCTTTTTTGCGAGCAATTCTTTTACAGCGGATACATTTCGGAAGAAATAAAGAATGAGGTTGACCTAATGTTTGAGCCATTGCATCAAACATTAAGGATAGCGCAAGAGAATGGATTGGTAAAGCAGATAGATGTTGAATTTTTAATTGCTCAAATGCATGGAGCAATCCACGAAATAGTAAAAGTTCTTATGAAGCAGAAATCGCAATTGGGAAAAACACAACTTCAGCGCTGCTTTGATATGGCATGGGACAGCATTAAACAGTAATTTTTTTAACTATTAAATGAATATATATTCACTTTTAAATAAAAACAATATGAAAAAGACAGCATTAATTACAGGCGCATCAAGCGGAATAGGTTTAGAACTAGCAAAAATTCATGCATCAAAAGGGGATAACCTTGTACTTGTTGCTCGAAGCACTAGCAAACTCGAAGAACTTAAAAAAGAACTTGAGCCTAAGCATGGTATTTCTGTTTATATAATTGGGAAAGACTTATCAAAACTTAACTCAGCAGCCGAAGTTTACAATGAGTTAAAAGGACAAAATATCATAATTGATTATCTTATAAATAATGCAGGTTTTGGCGATTCAGGATTTTTCTTCGATTCAAACTGGGAAAAGCAGGAGCAGATGATAAATCTAAATATCACAACCCTAACCCATTTTACTAGACTTTTCCTAAAGGATATGGTTGAGCGCAAAAGTGGAAAAGTGCTAAATATCGCATCAACCGCTGCCTTTCAGCCTGGACCAACCATGTCGGTTTACTGCGCTACCAAATCATACGTGCTAAGCTTCTCTGAAGCTATAAACAACGAAGTAAAAGATTTTGGAGTAACCGTTACTGCGCTTTGCCCAGGGGCAACTACAAGCGGCTTTCAGGCAGCAGCCTCGCTTGAGGGAAGTCCTTTGTTTGAAGGTAAAAAATTGCCAACCTCGCAAGAGGTCGCCAAATATGGCTATAAAGCTATGATGAAAGGCAAAGCCGTTGCAATTCATGGTTTAATGAATAGTATAATGGCTAACTCGGTTCGATTTACACCAAAATCGATTGTTGTTAAAATTGCAAGAATGATTCTTGAGAAGTAATAGTAAAAAACAGCATTTATCAACATAATGAGTTTTTAAGCATATCAATCTAATTAACCTATGGTGAAAAATGATTTACTTTTGCATCAATAACATCTGTCACCATGGAGTGGTTAAAAGAGTTGCTTTGGGGCGAATCGGTTGCTCATACGATACTTATATATAGCTTTGTAATTGCTTTGGGTGTAGCCCTAGGGAAGATTAAGATTTATCGAATCTCCTTGGGGATTACTTTTATCCTATTTGCTGGAATTGCCGTTGGCCATTTCGGGTTTAAAGTAAACCATGAGGTATTAGATTTCATAAGAGACTTTGGATTAATACTATTTGTTTTCACTATCGGGTTGCAGGTCGGTCCAGGTTTTTTCTCATCATTCAAAAAAGGTGGATTAACACTTAATATGCTAGCCATGTCGGTAGTGCTGCTTGGAGCGTTAACGGCAATAACGCTACATTTCATCACTGGCCTATCGATGCCAATGATGGTTGGAATCCTCTCCGGTGCAGTAACTAATACACCTGGACTTGGAGCAGCGCAACAAGCAATAAAGTTAATAGCTGAGAACAAGCCGGAAATTGGTGCAATTAATATTGGTTTGGGCTATGCAGTTGCATACCCATTCGGAGTTGTAGGGATTATACTTACCATGTTTCTGATTAGGAAAATTGCAAAAATCAATATTCAAAAGGAACTCGAGCAGTGTAATATTCAACAAAATCCTAACGAAACCAATCCTGAAAGGGTTAGCATTGAGGTAACCAACAACGCGATTATTGGGAAAAAGCTTGTCGAACTAAAACAACACCTTATTAACGATGCCGTTATATCAAGAATGATGCATAACGGGGATATATTTATTCCGAACCCTCAAACGGAGCTATTCGAAGGAGACATCATTCTATTAGTCGCTCATAAAAAGGACATACCACAGCTTACACAGCAATTTGGCAAATCGAGCGATTTTGATTTAACTATGCAACCAAGCAAGCTGATGTCGAAACAAGTTCTAGTATCAAACAAAGAGGTGATTGGCAAGAGTTTAGGATCATTAAAACTTCGAGCACGATACGGAATTGGTATCACAAGGGTTTACCGATCCGATGTAGAATTTGTAGCATCATATTCGCTTAAGCTGCAAATGGGCGATAAACTCACAATTGTTGGCGAGGAACAATCTATTGAGAACGTTGCTCAAGTACTTGGCAACTCGCTAAAACGTTTACACGAACCCAACATAATCCCAATATTTGTTGGAATTCTAATCGGTGTTCTTTTCGGAAGCATCCCCTTTGTAATACCCGGCATCCCCACTCCCATCAAACTAGGCATGGCAGGAGGTCCATTAATTGTGGCTATTCTACTAAGTAAATATGGGTATAAATTTTCACTGATATCCTATACAACACCTAGCGCAAATCATCTTTTAAGAGAGATTGGAATTTCATTATTTTTAGCCAGCGTAGGGATTAAAGCGGGCGAACAGTTCATCCCAACATTAACGAATGGCGATGGTTTTATTTGGATGGGATATGGCGCGATTATAACTCTTGTTCCGCTTATTATTGTAGGATTAGTTGCTCGATTGATTATAAAACGGAACTTCTTTGAAGTATGTGGCTTACTATCGGGAAGTATGACCGATCCCCCTGCGCTTGCATTTGCAAACTCCATTGCGCCAACCGATGCCCCTTCGGTTGCTTACGCCACAGTTTATCCCCTAGTGATGTTTTTACGCATTCTAGTTGCACAAATCCTCATTCTCGCTTTTTGCTAATAAAAACAGGATAAAACTTTATTGTGTTTAATTTGTTATACCGATAAATTAAACAGCTCGAGCAATGATTATAGATGCCATACAAAAACGGAAGAGTAACTTCTCCTATTCCGAAAAGCCAATTGAACAAGAGGTTATAAACGAACTATTCGAGGCGGCAACATTAGCCCCTTCGAGCATGAATGTTCAGCCGTGGAGGTTTATTTACGCAAAAAACGGTGAACCTGAGTTCCAACTGATAGTGAATACTCTTTCAGAAGGCAATCAGCGATGGGCAAAGGATGCAGCAATGCTTGTTCTTTCAATTGCCCAAACTGAGTATACCTACAACGAAAAGGTAATTCATAATGCTTACGCATGGCACGATACAGGCATGGCGAATGCTCATCTGATGCTGCAAGCAGTAAACCTTGGATTGGTAACACATCCAATGGGAGGATTTGATCATCAAAAAATAAAGGATAGCTTTAATCTCCCTAAAGATTATGAACCCTTACTGATTATGGCGCTAGGCTACAAAGGCGATGAAAGTAGTTTACCCGAAGATTTACTAAAAAGGCAGAGTTCGCCGAGGAAACGTAAGCCAACTGAGGAGGTGGTATTTAAGAGAAGTATCAAGTAGGCAGTAGTAAGTAGTTGAATGTTTTCTTCTGTCCATTTACTAATGCCTACTAACTACTTTCTACTATCTTTGTCCAAAATTTGATAGCACGATGAACGGGACTAGACGAGCGGATATCACCAAGGGTTTACATGTAAATATTATCCTTAAGAAGGATCAACGAAATGGCACACTAACCGAAGGGTATGTAAAGGATATACTTACCAGCGCTCCTGTTCACCATAGGGGAATTAAGGTAAGGCTCGAGGATGGACAAATTGGTCGTGTACAAGAAATACTAGAGTAAAATGAGCCCAAAAGGAAATCTGCACAATCCAAATTTCAACAAGCCTGATATCAAGATAACAGTTAATCAGGATAGCACCTTGATGAAGTTTTTGCTCGAAAATGTAAAAGGCAAAAATCGCGACAACTTCAAAACCCTACTTAACAACGGTCAAGTTTCAGTAAATAGTGAGATTGTTACTTGGTATAATCAACCTGTGCTTTCGGGACAGGAGGTGAAAATATCGTGGGAGAAACAATTAAGAAAGAATTACGCAGGGGTTCGTATCATTTTTGAAGATCAATTTGTAATTGTAATCGAGAAGGATACTGGAGTACTATCAATATCAACAGAAAAGGAGAAATACCAAACCGCATACAGCATCCTAAGTAAGCATGTGAAAGAGCAGAGTCCAGCCAATAAGATTTTTGTGGTTCACAGACTCGACAGGGATACTTCGGGGATAATGATTTTCGCTAAAAGCGAAGATATTCAAGCAAAGCTACAAGAGAACTGGAACGACACCATCATTGAACGCACCTATGTTGCTGTAGTTGAAAGGCCTGTTGAAAAAGATAGCGATGTTATAACCTCCTATTTACGAGAGAGTAAAGCGCTAATTGTTTACTCGAGCCAAAACCCTGAACATGGGCAAAAGGCGGTGACTCATTATCGAGTTATCAAGAAAAATACAAAATACTCGCTATTGGCAGTAAACCTTGAAACTGGCCGTAAGAATCAGATTAGAGTACACATGCAGGTAATAAAACATCCTGTAATTGGCGATAAGAAATACGGATCGATGATTAACCCAATAAACCGTTTGGGATTACACGCACAAGTTCTGGCATTCACACATCCGATAACAAAAGAACAGATGCGTTTTGAGACATCTGTTCCTAGTGCATTTTTAAAACTCTTTTGATTTTTTCACCGCTGAGACGCTAAGGATGCAGAGTGAAATCAATTCAAAATATAGTTTTTATTCCGTATCTGATTGTAGGCATTAATAATCATCAATACTATTAAAACGGCAATACCTACAACAATCCAAATATTCATTAAGGTTGTAAGATAAACAAAACCAATGGTGATGCCCATAAAAAGCATAAGCAGGAACATTCGAGCCATATTTGCACCCTTCTGCTGCATATCGCGAGGTTGAGTAAAAGGTAAATCCATCTTCATAAAAATAATGGAGTAGAGGTTTACCAAAACAATAAGCAAAGCGCCTAAGATCATGCCCGACAGTTTTTCATATCCCCAAACATAAAGGCTAATTGAAGCAATCACAACGATTGTTGGCAAGAAAAACTTTAAAAGCATCGCTTTTATTGCACCTGTTAGAATATGTCCATGATTCTTAAACGGTAAAGCACGGTAAATCCATGAGCCATCAGGTGTATCGGTATAAGGCAGTTGCGTTACTGCAGTTGTTCCAAAAAACGAGAAGAAGATGAACATGTAGAAGTTCTTGGTTTCACCAAGTTTCTGAATAGTTA
>JBPXJX010000194.1:0-1560 GCA_051715525.1 Bacteroidales bacterium | reverse complement strand
AAACAAGAAAATGGGTTCAACAGCAGGGGTTCTATTAATCAAAGTCAGTCCTATAAATCTTAATAATAACGATTTAGTTTATGAGGGGTATTATAAAGAAAGTGCCAACTCCGATAATACGGGTTTTATTATTATTGATTTATTAAACAAATCAATTTATTGGAGCATGTTTTTTCTGAAAACGCTAGGGTTTAACCCAAATGAAAACTCATCTGCCTTTGAGAATCTTGAAGAACTTTTGCATCCAAGCGATAAGTTTGTTGTTGAAAATATCTTGAGAAAAGAGAATGCCAATGAAGAGTTGTTTTTTAAACTTCGTTTCAAAACAAAAAATCAAACCTATATTCTTTTACATTCTTACTTGAAGATAATCAATTGAAAATACTTGGCTTTGCTTAGGTAACAAAGCCTTGTTTTAGTTAGTTTTTAGGTTAGTTATGGAAAAGGCTCCTAGGTAAAACCTGGGAGCCTTTTTGTTTAAGTTTATACTAAAAAGCCAAAACAAATCTAGGCTTTCATTTATCATCCTTCAAAATGAGGTAAAAACTCTTTCA
The DNA here is from genome assembly GCA_051715525.1 of Bacteroidales bacterium. GTDB lineage: Bacteria > Bacteroidota > Bacteroidia > Bacteroidales > Tenuifilaceae > UBA8529. Next base: position 1,006 of record JBPXJX010000194.1, on the reverse strand, counting down.
TATCGTAAGCATTGCACATTCCTCTAAATTCAGCAAGAAGATCTTCGTTAAAGGGAATACCCTTATCTTTCCTACTCATCCAAGTTTCATACTCCTTCTCCCCTGCAGTATAAATACGATTATGCCCAGGCATTTTCTTGGCGGCTCTTAGCTCACGCAAAATATTACCGGTAGTCTTTTTAAAGGCATCAGGCTCCACAAAAGCATTAATATCGATTACAATGAAGAAATGTCCAAGGTTATAAGGAACCTTCTTCCCATCTTGAAAACCCAAAAGCATTTTCATATAGTTGCCTTGCTGCAATGCCGCAGATAGTATCTCAACTACAGTGGCATACCCATATCCCTTGTAACCACCTAACTCCTCACCCACTCCACCGAGTGGTGTAAGCGCTGCTCTACCAGCAATAAAATCGTCGAGCGCAGCTACAGAGTCGGTTTTGCTTTCGCCTTTATCATCAATAACCCAGCCTTTCGACATCTGCTTGCCTTCGCGAGCATAGAGCTCAACTTTACCACGTTGAGTAATTGAGGTAGCGCAATCGAGCAAAAATGGGAAAGCCTCATCAGTTGGTATTCCAAAAGTCATAGGGTTGGTTCCTAGCATGCCCTCAACACCAAATGTAGGTGCAATAGATGGGCGCGCGTTAGTCCCGGTTATACCAATCATGTTTTCTTTAACAGCCATAAGAGGGTAATAGCCAGCAAAGCCATAATGGCTTGAGTTACGAACCACAACCATTCCCATTCCAAACTTTTTGGCCTTATCGATAGCCATTCTCATGGCATTGGTGGAAATAACATGCCCCATCCCATTCTGACCATCAATAACAGCAGTGGTTGGTCCTTCTCTTACAATTTTAAAATTAGTAATAGGGTTTAGAATTCCATCCTTAATACGATCGAGGTAAATGGGCTTTAAGCGATTAACACCGTGTGAATCAAAACCAAGTTTATCAGCCATCACTAGACCATCAGCAATCATTTTTGCATCAGCCTCGGGTAT
>JBPXJX010000193.1:0-1448 GCA_051715525.1 Bacteroidales bacterium | reverse complement strand
TATACAATCATCTCAATATTAACAACATTGGCAGAACATTCATGAAATAGAGCCAAATACTCAATATTCTTTTTTACATCGACTAATGGAACTGGGGTAAGGTTACTCAAATACAACCCACAACTTATTGCCTCAGCCACAACCCCTTTAATTGCTTTTATGTGCATCTTAGGATTTTTTACCACTCCCCCTTTGTTGATATTTTCATGACCAACTTCAAATTGTGGTTTAATGAGTAGAACAACAAAACCTTTTGATTCTAAAAACTTAGGAATATGCTTTAATATATGCTTTAATGATATAAAGGATAAGTCACCTATAACAGCATCGACTTTTCGCTCAATAGCTGATAAAGCTAAATTCCTGAAATCAGTATTCTCCATTGATTGAACCCTATTGTCCTTTAATAAAGATTGATGCAACTGGGCGCTTCCAACATCAATAGCCCACACAAACTTGGCTCCATGCTTTAATGCGCAATCAGTAAAACCACCTGTTGAAGCACCAATATCTATAACAAATTTATCTGAAAAATCGAGGTCGAAGATTTTTATCGCTTTTTCGAGTTTTAATCCGCCTTTGCTTACATAGGGCATTACAGCTTCATCCTTAACATGAACAACATCATTGTCAGCAACAATAGTCGAAGGTTTTGAAACTACGCAACTATTCACGCAAACGCCCCCTTTAAGCAATAAATCCTTAGCTCTGCTTCGCGAATCACAAAACCCTTTTTCGACTAATAAAACATCAATCCTCATTTTGAAATGTTTTTAACGCTTACAAAAATGAAAAATCTTTCGGTTAAGGCCACAACATTTGCTACTTTTGTTTTCTATACTTCAAAATGAATATTAAAATCATTAACACAGCTGACGGCTCTAATACTTTATTTTCGGAAAAGTACAATGCTCATTATCATTCATTAAATGGAGCGTTACAAGAATCGCGTCATATATTCATTGAAAACGGGTTCAACTTTCTATCAAAGAAAAGATTAAGAATACTTGAAGTTGGCTTAGGTTCATGTTTGAATGCAGCGTTAACAGCAGCTTCTGCAGAAAAAAAATTGATAAAAACCGAATATACTGGATTTGAAATATTCCCCTTAGAAAGTGAAATCCTTGATAGGATCAACTTTAAAAGCGTATTAACCTCGGAAGAATATGATCTATGGCAAAAAACAACCCTTGCTCCATGGGAGCAAAAAAAGGCAATCTCAGATTATTTTACAGTTGAGAAGTTGAATGCGGATTTCACAAAAGTAAATCTCTCTCTAAATTTCGATATTATCTATTTTGATGCTTTTGCACCTGAAGATCAACCAGAAATGTGGAATATTAATATTCTTAAAAAAATATATGAAGCAACAAATCCTGAGGGAATTCTAGTTACCTACTGCTCTAAAGGGATAGTAAAACAAACTTTAAGGGAAGTTGGGTTTAAAA
>JBPXJX010000192.1:0-1973 GCA_051715525.1 Bacteroidales bacterium | reverse complement strand
TGATCCTATCGCAATAGGTTTAAGTACGATATCCTTTGTAATATTTAAGAAGGTAGTTACTTGGTTTAAATTCAGATTCTCTGAATGGTACCAATAACCATCAGCTAATACTTCTATAAGATAATTTTCTTCAGCCATGAATGAGATATTGTAATCTCCGGTAATTGAACTTGAATAAATTGATGAAATAACAGAATTTATTTTAGTGTTTACTAGATTTATTTTAGCACGAACTGGAAGTAGCGAAGCCTCGTCCTTAACAGAGCCTCTTAAGTTAGTTCTACGAACTTGAAGAATGTTTGCTAACTGAGGATCCTGTGTTGAGGGACTGAAATTAACCCTACGAATTTTCTCATCAAATACAAAGTTTACTTCAAATTGTTTATAGCCATTAAAGTGCACTTTGAATCCATTTTGACGAAGATCGAAGTTTTCGTAAAAAATATTATTGATATTTATTAAATACTCATCAGTAACTGGGGCATATATTACAAAGTCCCCATTTTTATCAGATAGGGTAGTATAGGTTCTTCCTTTACTATCTTGTGCTGTAATCCTAACATTTGAAACATCAATTTTACCTAAACCCGAAAGTCGGCTTCTGTTAAGAATAATCTTTCCAAAAACTTTATTTTTTTCAATAAACGGTAAGTAGTAAACCTTATTTTCTTCAAGGTTTATTGTCAAATCTTCGCTTCCTTTTGAGAAGTTCCCTGCATCTTTCCCAATAGATGAATACTGGATAGTATAACGCCCATTGGGTATCTTCTCAAAATGAACCGCTCCAAGGTAATTTGATAATACTTCAATACTTCCAATATCACCAGGGATTTTTCCATTATTTTCAGTGTCTTGTTCGCGAACTAAAGTCACCAATACATCCTTTACCCCAGGTTCATTAGGTTCTTGGATACGGTTTCCGTTAAAGTCCTTAAAGAAGAGCAGATTCATGTTGAAATATCTTACCCTTGGGTGAGGTATATTAAACTCTTTGCGTAATCCTGCTTCGAGATATATACTTTGATAAGATTCCATTCCACTTGAGATAGTTCTTTTAGTAATTGAATAAAATGAATTCACTTTTGCTGACCAGTCATTTGGTAAAAACCAAGTGAATATTAATGAAAGGTTAAAGAACTGATTTCTTAAAACCATATCATTATTATAGGCAGCATTAGCATCAAGATTTAGAATATTTTTGTAAATAAATCTGTTGTACGATGGATTTAACCTCAGAACTCGAGTTGTTCGACCGCTATAAAAATAATTAAATTGAGAATAGATATTTCTTGGACCTGATTCAAATGAAGTTATAAAGCTCCAGTACTTTGAACGGAAGCTGACGTCAAGGTAATAGATAAGAAGATCCTTTTTCTTTGAGTACAAACCTGGAGCAGATCCATAGATTAAAGGGAAATCAACGAAATTAACATTACCAATTGTTAATTTTGGAGTAAGGCTAGTATAAGGGTCATTGAAGCGAAAACGATTACCAAATTGTACGCTATATATTTGAGTTTTGAAATCATTCGGAAATAGAGTATCACCCGAAACTTGGTTCTTAGAATATACCTCGTATCCAGGACCTGTAAAGAAAGTTGATTTTGGGTTAATATCCCAGTTGTAGAGTAGTCGAGTATTTAAACTTTTTGTTGAAAAGTAATATTGTACAATGTTGTTATTAATGGTTGGACTTTTAGTGTCATTGTTAATAATAAAAAGGGTTAATCTATGCTTACTATTTATATCATAGTATGAGGTTAATTGTCCTGAGGTTCTACCTTTATAGTTTCCATAATAAAGAGGCGTCCCATATCTTAACCTGAAATTTGTTCTAAACTTACCAAATCGTAATCCCCAACGGGCTTCCCAACTATGCTCAAGGAGGCTAGTTTTTCCATTAATGTTTTGTTTAATTGGATTGATAGCACCAAGGAGTGAAAAAGATTGAGCTCCAATTTTAAATTGAGTTT
>JBPXJX010000191.1:0-2713 GCA_051715525.1 Bacteroidales bacterium | reverse complement strand
TGTATGTTATTATAAATAATACAATCAAAGGTATACCAACCCTTTTTAGTTGTAAATATCCTAACATGAGAAACGTAGTCATCAACATTGTAAGTGTTATCGAAAGGCCATATGCTGCTTCCATATTTGATGATGTTTGGAAGAAGATTACAACAAATATGCAAGCAAAAAATAACAACCAGTTTACACTTGGCACATAAATCTGCCCCTTATGCCTACTAGGATATCTCAACCTTACCTTCGGCCACAAATTCAACGTAATAGCCTCACTAATAATTGTATATGATCCAGAAATTAACGCTTGACTAGCAATAATCGCAGCAGCAGTTGCCAGCAATACACCAGGTAAAATAAACCATTCGGGCATTATCGCAAAGAAAGGGTTCGGTAAAGCCTCTTTATCAGCATTCATAATAATCCAAGCTCCTTGCCCTAAATAATTTAGAATGAGAGATACTTTTACAAAAATCCAGCTAACTCTAATATTCTTTACGCCACAATGCCCAAGATCAGAATACATAGCTTCAGCACCAGTTGTACATAGGAAAACCGCTCCAAGTATAATTATACCTCCTGGATGATCAACTAATAGTTTAATTGCATAGTATGGATTAAAGGCTAATAAGATTTTTGGGTAAAAAACCAATTGACTTAATCCAAGAATGGCAAGGGTTAAAAACCAAATAACCATTATTGGACCGAACGATTTACCAATAAACTCTGTTCCAAATTGTTGAAATAAAAAAATAAAAGCCAATATTGCAAGTACAATAGGTATTACTGAGATATTGGTATTAATAATATTTAAACCCTCTACGGCCGATAGAACGGTTATTGAAGGAGTGATTACACCATCCGCAAGTAGTGTTGCTGCACCAATCATAGCAATGATATAAACGAAACGCCTCTTCTTTCTAAGCAAAGCAAATAATGCTAAAATACCACCCTCACCTTTGTTATCTGCTCTTAGTGTTATTAGTATGTACTTAACTGTTGTTTGTATAGTAAGCGACCAAATAATACATGATATAGCACCAATAATCAAAGAACTATCTCTGAGGCCTTCGTTTACAATGGCTTTCATCACATATAAAGGAGAGGTACCAATATCACCGTAAACAATTCCAAGGGTTATAATCAAACCTGCTAGTGATAGTTTTTTGTAAAATTTTTGATCTTCGCTTGATTGCATAAGAAAGTTATGAAAAATGACCTGCAAATTTAGATGGGTTTACGTTCCATTATCCTCTTTTGGTCAATTATTTTTTATTGATTGATATACAGCAGCTTTAGTTACTTAAAATAACTATTATTATCTATTAAGCATCCTTTAACGAAGATAAAGCTCCTCAATAAAAATGCTAAGTAGTCTTAAAATGTGCAATTATATCTTTTAGAAATTGTGATTGTGTTGTAAGCTTATCAGCAGCTTCGGTAAGCTCATCAGATGAGTGAGCATTCTGTTGGGTTATATCATTAAGCTGCGATATAGCATTGCTTACCTGATGGGTTCCCTCCTGCTGCTCAACACTTTGATTAACAATCCGTTTAACCATATCGAGTGTTTGCTCAATTTCAGGTACGAGTTCCTCAATTTTTTGCTGAGCAACAGAAGTTAGCTTAACACTTTGTAATGAGTACTTCGTAATTTCATTGGCCGCTTTACTGCTGCGTTCTGCCAATTTTCTTACTTCACCAGCAACTACAGCAAATCCCCTTCCCGATTCGCCAGCCCTTGCGGCCTCAATGGCAGCGTTTAAAGCCAAAATATTAGTTTGCCTCGAAATCTGTTCAATCTCGTTAATCTTATCAGCAATCAGTTTGATACTATTAATACTTTGCGCCGAGCTCTCAACTACCTCTTGAAGCGTATTATTGACCTTTTGATTAATTTGCTCAGTCATTCTAGCATTAGTAGTGTTCTCTTCAATATTGGAAACTATTTGAACAATAGAAGAAGAAACCTCTTCGGCTAATGGTGCCTGACTATTTGCAACTTCGGCTACGTTTTTGGATAATTGCCTAAAAGTTTGACTCTCCTCAACAAAACTAGATGACTCTTTATCGATATTAGTCACAATATCTTTTAAGTGATCAATCATCTTATTAACTGAATTTGACATCAATCCAAACTCATCATTGGTAATGGTATCAACTTTTTCATTTAACTTTCCATTTGCAACTTGGCCTGAAATTGAAGTAATCTTAGAAATTATTTTAAGTGATTTCTTTATTGTTAAAAACAATGTAATAAATGCAATAAAAAGTATTGCCACTCCGCTTAAAATGATAATTAACCTATAATTTCGTATCTCATAAACAAGAACACTAGCATCAAAATCGCAACCCAGCACTCCTATGGCTTTTCCTTGCGAGTTTAAAATAGGTGCATAACTCGAAACCATCCATCCATAGGTTTCATTGTATGATAGTTCTGAGGAAGTTATTGTTTTACCATTAATACAACCATTAATATTATTCCAATCCTTATCGTTCCAATTTGCGGCTGAACCAAAAGCTGAATAATCTTTAGCATTAATATCGCCCCCTTCAATTGCATAGAATGATTTGCTTCCATCAACCCAAAAGGTATATAAATATTTCATACTTGCTAAATCTCTTATTCGCTTTAGCTCGTTTCTTAAATAATTTGCATAGTTCGATTTATCACTTTTATCGGTAATAACCTTTGCCAACGAATCGCCATTAACAA
>JBPXJX010000190.1:0-5805 GCA_051715525.1 Bacteroidales bacterium | reverse complement strand
ATTTAAAGAGCAAGAGGTGACAATTAAGTCAAATGGTGAAATTGTTTTTAAGGAATTAAAAAAGTGGACAGAAGTAAGAAAAGAATAAACAACGACACGCTAACACACGCTAAATTTCAGTTGGGCTGATATGCTGATATCAATGTTTTTAGTATCTTAGTTTGCTTTTTATCGGTGGACAAAGAAGCGGTTCTTTGCTCCCAACCGAAATTTAGCGTGGAAACGTTAGCGTTAAGGCTATTTTGACGATTTTGATGATGCGAAAACTTCTAACGAAAAGAGAAAAGACAAAGAAAAAGATAATTACCCCGCTCCGCGGGGTTTTAATTTTTTAGCCCGCCCGCTTTGCGCCCTCCGGGCGCATTGGTATTTTAGTTACTACCAATTGTTTTACCAAATTACACACATTTGCAAGCCCTTCAATGCCAACCCTCTTATCTAAGCTTGCAAAAGAGTGTAATTTTTCTAGTTTTTTAAATTATATTTGCTTTAAAAAAATGAAAATCTCATTATTAAGTCAAGGATACGAACCAACATCGGAATTCTCCGTAGGCAAACAACTAGTTAAATTATTTGCAGACAAAGGTTTTCATACATTTACAGGTATTTCAGCTTTTACTAGTCAAGTTGGCGTCAATGACATTGCAAGTCATATCTTAAAAGCAAAGGAACATCTCGATAATATTACAATTGTCACAGGGGTTGACCAAAGAGCTACATCAAAGGAAGCCTTAGTGGCACTTTTAGAATTGAATATATTGTCATATGTCTTCTATGCCCCACCACCTTTTCCAATCTTTCATCCAAAAATTTACCTTTTTGAGGGAAATGAAAAGTCAGAACTAATAATTGGTTCTTCAAATCTCACAAGGCCTGGTCTTTTTAGCAATGTTGAAACATCTTTACTTATCAGTATCGAAAATAATATTGAAACTGATATTAAAATAGTCGAGCAATTAAAAGATTATTTCCATGGCATTTTTGACCACAATGACCCTAACCTTAAAGAAATAACTAAGGAACTAATTGAAGACCTTGTAAAAACAAAAGTTGTCCCAACTGAAGCTGAACGGAAAGCAGCACAAGATAAAGAGGATAAAACAGAGAGTAGCGAAAATCAAAAAATCCTTTCTTTAATTTTCCCTAAACGTGAAATGGCGCAAATACCTAGTGAATTAAAAAGGAAATCGAAACCTAAAGAAAGCACTAGAAATGAAAATACATCAACAAAAATAGACATAATAGACAATGCCTCAATAATTATATGGGAAAGTGGTCCGTTAACAGAAAGGGATTTAACAATTCCTAAAAAGAAAACCTCACATCAAACAGGTTCAATGCTGTTAAAAAAGGGACTGATGCATGGAATAGACCAGCGTCATTACTTTAGAGATAATGTGTTTTCTGAGTTAGATTGGGTATTTGACACCAATCCTCGCTTGAAACACATTGAAAGAGCTGTTGCTAAATTCAAGATAATTATATCAGGAATAGAAATGGGTGATTTTGAATTAAGTCTATCACATAATACTGATACAAGTTCCAAGACTTATAAAGAAAAAAACTGTATGACATCTTTGAAATGGGGTAACGCTCGACACTTAATTACAAAAAGAGAATTAATAGGTTTGAATGCTCAACTATCCAAGATTACTGATAAGAGAAACGAGTTCATTCTTGAAATAAAATAAAATTCGACTTTAATCATAACTTGTTGAAAACTTTATTTATAAAATTCTTGCACTTCAATTTTTTCGTCCCTATCTTTGGACTGAAGTAGTCCAAAATGAAACTTGAAAAAACATTCGGTGAAACCATAAAAAAACTTCGAGAGGAAAAGAATCTTCCTTTACGTGAAGTTGCAGAAGCATTGAATATTGATACATCAATGTTGGGTAAGATTGAAAAGAATAATCGCAAACCAACCAAGCAACTAATTGAAAAGTTTGCAAGATATTTTAAGGTAAGTGATAAAGATTTAACCATTGCTTTTCTAAGTGACACAGTTGCATACCAAGTTATGGGTGAAGAAGATTTTGCTAGTGAAGTCTTAAGAGTAGCAGAAAAAAAAGTAAAGTACTTAAAAACTAAAAAACTTCTTAACCAATGAAACTTATTGAAAACGCAACAGCAGAAAAATTAAGAGGTGGTTTTTATACTCCTAAACCAATTGCTGAATTTATATTACGTTGGGGAATTAATGGTAGTACCGACTTTGACATACTCGAACCTAGTTGTGGAGACGGTGTTTTTCTTGAACAGTTGCAAGAAATAAAATCAAGATACAATTCAATTACAGCAATTGAGTTTGATGAAATTGAAGTTCAGAAAGCTGATAAAATAAAATTGAAAAATAAACAAATCATCAATGATGATTTCCATGCATATTGTAATAATACCAATCAACGTTTTGACCTAATTGTTGGCAATCCACCATATATACGCTATCAGTTTTTTAATAGAAAACAACAAGTTGAAGCAGGTGACATATTCATTAAAGCAGGGCTAACTTATTCTAAACTTACAAATGCTTGGGTATCGTTTGTTGTAGGTTCATCTCTTTTATTAAAAGATAAAGGAGGTAGAATAGGTTTTGTATTACCTGCAGAAATACTCCAAGTTTCATTTGCATTACAGTTAAGAAAATTCATAGCTCATTTTTACAATAAAATTAATATCATATCATTCGAAAAACTCGTTTTCCCAAATATTCAACAAGAAGTAGTTCTACTCCTTTGTGAAAAGAATGGAACTGAAGAACATAACATTGAACACATTGAATTAAAAGATGCAAGTGAATTAAATACACTTGATACAGCAAGATTAAAGAGCCCACAAAAGAAAATAGATTTTAAATCGAATAAATGGACTTTCTATTTCTTAGAGCAAGAGGAAATAGATTTTTTAGAAACCATTTCTAAAAATAAAAAAATTCCAACTCTTGGAAAATATGCAAATGTTGAAGTAGGTATAACAACAGGCTCAAACGATTTTTTCACCGTTCCTCTCACGACCGTTGAAGAATACGGTCTACATGACTATGCAAAACCAATGGTTGGTAGAAGTGTTCAAGTAAATAGTGTCATATTTACAGAAAAGGATTGGGAGTTAAATAAGAATTCAAAAGCAAAAGCACATCTACTTACTTTTCCTGACAAACAAAATCTCAATCAAAAGAATGGAGCAGTAAAATATATTGCTCATGGAGAAAGTTTGGGTATAAATAAGGGCTACAAAACAAGCATTAGGAATGATTGGTTTGTTGTTCCATCTTTGAAGATTTCAGATGCACTTTTTATCAGAAGAAACAATCTTTACCCACGATTAATAATTAATGAGGCTTGTGCATATACAACAGATACAATGCACCGAGTATTTGTTAAACCGGGTACAGATATTAATGCACTTACAGCAAGTTACTATAATTCATTATCCCTAGCATTTGCAGAAGTAAGTGGACGTAGCCATGGTGGTGGCGTTTTAGAATTAATGCCTAACGAAGCAGAAAAAATCTTACTTCCTTATCACAAAGACAATGCTTCATTACTATCTCAAATAGACAAACTAATACGAGACAAGACTGATATTGAAGAGGTTTTAAAAATCACAAATAAAGTGATTTTAAAAGAGCATTTTGGCTTTACACAAAGAGAAATAAATTTGGCGCATAGTATTTGGAAAAAACTATCAGCAAGGAGATTAAATAGGGGTAAATAAGCAAATTTATTTCTTTCATTACAAAATTTGTTTATCCATAACAAATCTCGCTCAAAGTCAAGTACATTTGCAATTCGCACAAATTCCTTCCCGCCTTTCCAAAATTGCAAAAGAACTTGCTTTTTTCCGCCCACAAGCTTAATCCTCGCAACTTGAAAGAGAAAAAATGCCCCCACAAAAAAAATTAAAACCCCTTACATCTTCCCAAATTGGTTGGACTTTTCTTCGTAGGACATGACGACTTTTGTATCTAGAAAGATTATTGGCAATGCTAACGGTCAGATTTGCGTTCTACAGTGACACGAAAAGCCCAAACGCTAACAAATGCTAAATTCCAGCTGGGCAGATTTGCTGATAAGCAAGTTTTTCCTATCTTCGTTTTGGCATTAACGGGGATAGAATTGATGCTTCGAACCCCCAGCCGTAACTTAGCATCAAACGTTAGCGTTAAGGCTATTTTGGCGGTTTTGATGATGCGAAAATTTCTAACGAAAAGAGAAAAGACAAAGAAAAAGATAATTACCCCGCTCCGCGGGTTTTTAATTTTTTAGCCCGCCCGCTTTGCGCCCTCCGGGCGCATTAGGATTAAAGAAAGTAACCCCACCGCACATTGCAGTACATTTGCAAGCCCTCACAAGCCCACGCTAAAGCCAAAGGCTTGCAAAAGAACTGCAATTTTGCCCACCCGCCCTGACTTTATGATTGTTTACCTCATTTTAGGGACTCTATCTCAGAAACAATTTGATTAGTATTGTCGAGGTCTTTGAGGAATTTTTCATTGTCTATTGCAAGCCACTCAATCATTTTTATAATCAATGTGTAGGTGTGCTTTGCATTGCTAAGGTCAATGAATTGCGAGCCATTAAAACATATTGGTTCATGATGTGCCGCCCTATTTCGGAATTCAAGAATTACGTTTAACTCGTTAAAAATCTGTTTTTGCTGTGTGCCTTTTGCTCGATTAGGAAATATCTTATGAAGATTTTGCCCTGATAACCTGAACTGAATAGGCGCAAAAAGGTTAACCCAAAAACCGAAACTTAATGAAGCAATAACTCTATCGTGAGTATATCGTACTCCTAATTCTCTTATTGCAGAATCAACCTTCTTTTTTGATTTGAACCTACCTGTTTGAAATGCGGAGTTGTTTAGGAATCCTTTACCCAAACATTGATTTTTAAGCCATTCCCTATCTTGAAAATGATTAATAAAATGAATATCGATAGCGTTGCGGAGCGCAACCTCGAACATGCAAAGAATAGCAAAGAAATTTTGGGAGAGTTTTATGTTAAGCCTGTATAGCTGTAACGCTTTTTGCTTGTCTCCATTACACGCTTTTAGAAACCTACTTAGCCGTGCATGGGATAATACCTTCTCGTAATCTTCGTATTTCATGTTGAACTGAGATTTTATGCAAAATAATACAAAAAAATCCTATAACATGCTACATTTTATCAAAACATGTCGTATATTCGCAACGTTATTCCCTGTTGTCCCTGCTTCGGCACACTTCAGGGTTTTCGTTTTTTATAGGGCAGATGTACTGACTCGCCTATTCTCTCGCCACATTTACAAGCCCTCTCAAGTCCACGCTAAAACCAAAGGTTCGCAAAATAACTACAATTTTTCCTACTCGCCCTCGCTTTGTAAAAGTTTCTATGTACATTTATCAAATAGTTAGGCAACAGTTAGAAACAAGAAACTAAACGATGAACTTAAAACCCAAACGATATGCCTGAATTACCTGAACCAACTTTTATTGAAAAATTTGGAGCTTTAATAATTGCTGTAATTGCATTGCTTCAACCATGGTTTATTACTATTTGGAAAAAGTATTTTAAATCAGGAAAAATTGAATTTTTCAAAACAGGAAGACTTGAAATAGGTTTCAATAGTTTTGCTTCTACAATTGGAATAAATGGTACTTTAAGAGGGATTAATAAGGATTTGTATATCTCGAAAATACATCTTGAATTAACTAAAAAAAAGGACTCTTCAAAACACTATTTTGATTGGGCTATATTTCGTGACACCAAATTAAAGATATCAGGCAACAAGGATATTGAAGTTGAACTCCCATATGGAATT
>JBPXJX010000189.1:0-42895 GCA_051715525.1 Bacteroidales bacterium | reverse complement strand
TATCATCGTTGATAAGCTTGGAGTTGATGAAAACGAAGTTACCCCAGAAGCTAGCTTCACTAACGATTTGGGTGCTGATTCACTCGACACCGTTGAGCTAATCATGGAATTCGAAAAAGAGTTCAATCTTTCTATTCCAGACGATGAGGCTGAAAAAATCGGTACCGTAGGTGACGCAATCAAGTACATCGAAACTCACAACAAGTAAGAAATCATTTAACCAAAACAGGCAGTTAAACTTAAATTTTGTTTATGGAACTAAAGCGCGTAGTTGTTACAGGACTTGGCACAATTAATCCAATTGGAAATAACATCCAGGAATTTTGGAACAACCTTGAGCAAGGGGTAAGCGGATGTGAACTTATCACAAGTTTCGATACCTCTAAGTTTAAAACAAAGTTTGCCTGTCAGGTGAAAAATTTCGATCCTGCCAATTTCTTTGATCGTAAAGAGGTTAGGAAACTAGACCCTTACGCAATTTTTGCTCTTGTTGCCGCTGATGAAGCCATGAAAGATTCAGGTATCAACCTTGATACCATCGACCATGATAGAGCTGGCGTAGTTTGGGCATCAGGAATTGGTGGATTGCAAACGATTACAGAAGAATTGAAAGGCTATTTCGCTGGTGATGGTACACCACGATTTAGTCCTTTCTTTATTCCTAAAATGATTTCGGACATCGCTGCTGGTCATATTTCTATGAAATATGGCTTCCGCGGTCCAAACTTTTCAACCGTTTCTGCTTGTGCTTCATCTACAAACGCCCTAATTGATGCATATAACCTTATCCGTTTAGGTAAGGCAGATGTTATCATTAGCGGTGGTTCCGAAGCTTCAGTTAACGATATCGGTGTTGGGGGTTTCAACTCAATGCAAGCCCTTTCAACCAACAACGATGAGTACAAATCTGCATCACGACCTTTCGATGCAACCCGTGATGGTTTCGTTATGGGTGAAGGCGGTGGCGGTCTAATTCTTGAAGAATTAGAGCACGCTAAAGCCAGAGGTGCAAAAATTTACTGCGAAGTTGCAGGTGGCGGTATGACTGCCGATGCGCATCACCTTACTGCTCCACATCCTGAAGGACTAGGTGCTCGTAACGTAATGCTACGCGCTCTTGAGGATGCAGAGATGAAACCCGAGGATATTGATTATATCAATGTTCATGGTACTTCTACTCCACTTGGTGATATTGCTGAACCTAAAGCGATTTTAGCTGTATTTGGCGAACATGCTTACAAACTTAATATCAGCGCAACAAAATCAATGACAGGTCACCTACTTGGTGCTGCAGGCGCTGTTGAATCTATCACTGCAATTTTTGCTATAACTAAAGGTATTATTCCACCAACTATCAACTTTAAGAATCCAGATCCTGAAATTGATAGCAAGTTGAATTTCACCTTCAACAAAGCACAAAAACGTGAAGTCAGAGCTGCTTTAAGCAATACATTTGGCTTTGGTGGTCATAACTCATCGGTAATTTTTAAGAAATACTCCTAGTTGTTTAAGTGATTTCAAATCTCTTTAGGCGAGTAAGTAAACTTAGGGTTCCACAAAGGGATAGGGATTTTTATAATCAGCTGAGTAGTGTTTTCGGAATTATTCCCCGGAATTTAGAACTTTACAAACTGGCTTTAGTACATAAGTCAGCATCAATTGTTTTGCCAAGAGGTAAGCGAGTTAACAATGAACGCCTCGAATACCTTGGTGATGCAGTACTAGATGCAATTGTTGCTGAATATCTTTTCACTCAATTTCCAAATCAGAAAGAGGGATTTCTCACTAAAATGCGATCTAAAATAGTGAGCCGAACCAGCCTTAATCAACTGGCTTTGGATATGGGAATCGATAAACTTATAGTAACTCAACCCAATAATCTAACCATTCAAAAGAATATTTACGGCAATGCCCTTGAGGCTATTATAGGTGCGATGTTTCTCGATAGAGGGTTTCAATTTACAAGCAATTGCATTGTGTCATCTATTCTTGAGAAATATATCGATTTAGATAACCTACAAACAATGGAGTTTGACTATAAAAGTAGGCTCTTTGAATGGACTCAAAAAAATAAATGCTTTCTTCAGTTTCAAAACCAAGAAGGACAACCATCCGAAACATACAACCCTCACTTCATTTGTAATATAATTTTCAACGAACAAAGCATTGGCGAAGGCCATGGCTCATCAAAAAAAGAAGCCGAGCAAAATGCAGCTATGGAAGCCCTTACCCGTGTAGATGAATTACCTTTGCAACAGGTACCTCCTGCCATTGACGAATTATAAGCTCTTATTAAATCTCTTTCAAACTATTGCTAAAAATGTTACATTAGTAGCATTAAAACATCCATTTTGAATCAAAAAAAAAGCCATAAACTCGAAGGCAATCACGAACTACCATTCGTAGTCATAGCCATTTCATGCTCCGAAAACTTACTTAAAATGGCATGGAATATCAATAAGCAATTCGAGATCAATCTTAAAGAGCATGAAACATCATTACAATCAAAAGAAAAGCATGAAATTTTTTTCCCTGTTTTCTGCGATCATAGCTCTTCAGAAGTTTTATTCTACAATTTAATTGCAAATAAATCATCGAATAACCTGCTTGTTAAGGAGCTGGTAAATATTGATTACATCTTAGAAATCTCAGGTGAGTTTAAGAAAACTGACATTGCATTAGTTATCAAGAATATAAAGCAAATACCTGGAGTTGTTGCTGCCATTGAAGTTAATGCAGAAAAGATTAAACGGAAAAACCCATTTATCCAATTATAGCAAAACCCAAGCTCACCAACTCAGCTTCACCCTTGGCTTTAACTACTGATTTCTGTTTTAATCAAAAATATTAATTCAAACCACAGGGGAAATTATAAGCCTCGGTATCATTGGTGAGTTAAGTATCTGTTAAACTATGTTAACCATATTCATTGGCTATACATAAAAGTTAACTTTGTTGGTATGAGTAGAAAGTTAATTTGGATTTTAACCATTTTTATTTCAATCGCTACGTTTGGACTCGTGATTATTCAGTCCAAATGGGTTTCGATTGCCATTAAGGTAAAGCAGGAACAGTTTGTTCAATCAGCTAATCTGGCCATAAAGTCGATCATTTACGAGGTAAAACAGCAAGAAACAATTTACCAAATTGTTGGTGAAGATAAGCCTTTTGCCACCATAAGTTCATCGAGGAATCCAAGCCAAACCTATAGCACAAACATCCTTAACCAAACAAAAAGTGGGTTTAGAACCTTGCAAAAGAAACGTGAAGTATTTGTTGCCAATCAGCTCGATTCTCTGAAGATTCCTAGTTTAGTAGATCTTTCATCTCAAGATTCAATTAGCATCAGCAGGACTGGTAAAATTATAAGCAAAAGATTTAACCCATCAACAGGGAAAACCAACTTCTCGGAGTTAAGCCTTAACTTAGGGCTTGATAAGAGGCTTATCAACAAAACAATTTATATTGAAAACACCAATGAAAAACAAATTCGAATAGAGCAACCCATTGAGAAACGCATATCAAAAGAGGTGCTTGATACTATAATAAGCAATGAGTTTCGAAAAAAGGGGATTATTGCAAAATATGAGTTTCGCGTTTGTAATGAGCAGGATAGCACTGTTTACAAATCAAAAAAATATAAGAAGAACTTTGATGGGCCAATATTAAGAGATCAGCTTTTCCCCGAAGATTTTTTTACCCGAAGATATTTTTTAAATATCTATTTCCCTCATCAGCAATCGTATATACTAAGCTCAATTGGCATGATGGCATTTTCAACCCTAATGCTAACGCTAATTATTATATTCAGCTTTTCAGCCACCATTCTAATTATTTTTAGGCAAAAGAGGCTATCGGAAATTAAAAGTGATTTTGTTAGCAACATGACCCATGAACTGAAAACGCCAATTTCAACTATCTCATTAGCAGCACAAATGCTTAATGATAAAAGCATTCCTGTTGAAAAGAAAAATCTAAACTACCTTGGCGGAGTTATTGCTGATGAAAGTAAACGCTTGGGTTTGCAGGTTGAAAAGGTATTACAAATGGCTATTTTTGAGAAAACAAAGTTAAAACTTAAGCTAAAGGAAATCGATATACATCATATTATTTCAAAGGTTACTTCTAGCTTTTCAATCCAAATTGTTAATGCAGGTGGAAAACTCGAAAGTGTGCTTGAAGCAGATGGCACGCAATGCGTTGCCGATGAGATACACATAACCAATATCATAACAAATTTACTCGATAATGCGTTGAAGTATAGCAATAGTCATCCAAGCATAACCATTTCAACACAAAATGCAACAAATGGAATAGTTATTGCGGTAAAAGACAATGGGATTGGAATTAGCCGAGATAACTTAAAAAGAATATTTGACCAATTTTACCGCGTTCCAACAGGGAATATTCATAACGTTAAAGGCTTTGGATTAGGCCTTAGCTATGTTAAGAAGATTGTTGAAGCGCATGAAGGAAAAATATGGGTTGATAGTAAACTTGGAGAAGGAAGTACATTCTCAATATACCTGCCACATGCAGGCCCCGAAAAAATTCAATAACTCTAAAAAAAAGACCATGGAAAATAGAATAGTAAGAATTCTGCTAGCTGAAGATGATGAAAATCTTGGCGTTTTACTTAAAGAATATCTTCAAGCAAAGGACTACGAAGTTGACCTTTATAAGGACGGAGAAAAGGCATACAAGGGGTTTCAGAATAAGTATTACGATATTTGTGTTCTTGATGTGATGATGCCGTTGAAAGATGGATTTACTCTTGCACGCGACATCAGAATGTCAGATAGCGCGATGCCAATCTTATTCCTAACTGCGAAATCGATGAAAGAGGATGTGATTGAAGGTTTCTCACTAGGAGCCGACGATTACATGACCAAGCCATTTAGCATCGAAGAGCTGCTAATGCGACTTGAAGCAATTTTACGTAGAACTCGCAAAGATTCAGCAACTACGGCTCAAAGCATTTTTCAGGTTGGCAGATATACTTTTGATGCCATGAAGCAAACACTTCAACTTGATGATGAAATGCGGAAACTAACAACAAAAGAAAGCGAGCTTCTGAAATACTTAACAGTTAATATGAATGCTATCCTTGATAGAAATTTTGCATTAAAAACCATTTGGGTTGATGATAGCTATTTCAATGCCAGAAGCATGGATGTTTATATCACAAAATTGAGAAAATACCTTAAAGACGATCCTACAATTGAAATTATCAATGTGAGAGGTAAAGGCTTTAAACTGATTTTTTAAATCTTTAATTGATTAAAAAAGAAGGAGTAATAACCTTTCTACCTTTTCTTTTTTAATTGTTTTTTATCAAAATAATAATTTCCGGTTGGCGAATATAACCTTTCACCCGCTTTTTCGTTATATTTGTCAAAGGTATTGTGAATTTTAAACTTAGTAGTACTTGTTTTTATTAAAGAAATGTCGTATTATTACTAAGTTTTGAAATTGGGTAAAATTTCTTAATCATGGAAAAAATAATTCTTGATCCTACAAATGAAACTCCAAAGGTGATTCTGGATAAGGATAGTAACATGTTTGAAATTTCAGGAAATTCATTACCTGAGGATGTTAATTCGTTCTATACTCCTATCCTTACATGGTTTGACGAGTATTCATCAAGTCCAAATACAAAAACAGAGGTAACGCTAAATTTTGAATATTATAATACCTCTTCTTCTAAAATGATTCTCAAAATACTTGAAAAATTTAAGGAGATTCATCGTAAAGGATTTGATGTTGAGATACACTGGCACTACTCTGATGATGATGAAGATATGATTGAAGCAGGTGAAGATTACTCGGAACACATTAAAATCCCATTCAAATTTATTTCGCACCAACGAGGACATAACTTCTGATAAAACATCGAAACATCCCATTAAATGGCCAATATAACTCTAAAATTAGGACTTCTTATTAAAAGGCTTACCGGTCAGTTTCCAAAAACCGATGCCTACGAAGCCAAACGTATTGCCCTTCAAAACGAATTTAATGAGTTCAATAATTTCGAAACTTCTGATGAATACATTAAATTTCATGAACTTAAGTCATGGTTTGAGACAAAAGAGCATGATAGGGTAAAACAAGAACTTAACGCTCTTACTTACAAAAATTCGTCAGAATTTCAAATCGAGAAAGAATTTCAATCCCTTTCAAAAAATAGCGCATTAAAAAACTATTTACTACTTGCTAATTCGAATACTCCAAAAGAGTTTGATGAGATCGAAAAATCTGGCCTTCCTAAAAAATTTACGGATCTCGAATCTTTTGTAAATAGTGCTGACTATAAACAGAATCGTAAGCAGTTTGCCAAAGATAACACCGAAGAGTATAAAAAAGAGTTAGAGTTTAAAGAGCTAAAACAAAACGAGAAAGTAAATACCTATTTCAAACTTAAGAAGTCAAAGGCCCTTCAGGATTATTTCCAAATTAAAGATTCAGAAACTCTTACAAAATATAACGAGTTAAAAGCGAAAGTTGAATCTAAAGAGTTTGCAGAACGAAAAGTTTACCTTTTATCAAAAGATAAATTTGAGAAAACAGAGCAATATCAAAAACTTCAAGCATACAATCAGCTAAACCAATCCGAAAAAATTAAATGGTACTTCAAAACCCTTAAGTCTGATAAATTTCACGAGCTTAAAAAGTGGGAATTAACATTTAGCGAGGATTTCGAAAGTAAAAAACTTGATGAGCAAAAATGGCTTACCAAACTTTTCTGGGGCGAGGCGTTAATTAATAGTAGCTATTCCCTTGCATCCGACAACCATTACTATACCGATGGCAATAATATTGCAATAGATAAAGGTATTCTTAAAATTTCAACTCGTAAAGAGAAAGCTAATGGCTTAGCATGGGATTCAAAGTTTGGTTTTATTCCAAAAGAATTCGATTATACATCTGGAGTTATAAGCACTGGCAACTCCTTCCGTCAGCAACATGGCCGTTTTGAGGCAAAGATTAAGATGACCACTCTAGCGGGCTTATACCACGCTTTCTGGTTAGTTGGAGATAAAATGTTACCCGAAATTGATATTTTTAGGAAAAAGGGCGAAGGTGCTAGCTCAATTCAAGGCGCCTTTTTCTGGGAGAATGGTGAGCAGGGCAAGGCTAAAAAGAGTATTGATTCCATTGGCGGTTTATCCCTCGATTCTGAGTTCTATATCCTTGGCGTTGACTGGGATGAACAAAAAATTACTTGGAAAATAAATGGCGTTCCCTTTAAGATTGAAACCAATAACCTTCCGAAGGGTCCAGTTTACCTTGTGTTCTCGTCGGGCGTAAATGGTAAAATTGATGAATCAAGATTACCAGCAACACTCGAAGTTGATTGGGTAAAATGCTGGTCACACGTTAAAGCATAATAAAAAAGGAGGTTAAGCCCTCCTTTTTTATTATAACCTAACTGCAACCACTTTCAACTTTGTTTTGCAATCGGGTTTATACATCATCTTTGAGTCGAAGTGCCAAGTCCACTCCTTTCGACAGGTTCCATCAGGGATTGAAGTGAGAATAGTTGGTTTTGAGCCAATGAATTTATCATCCTCATTATAGTACTCCTCTTCAAAATCTGTAATTAGTAATGATTTACCAATTGGTAGCATATCAAAGTGTTTACGCTGAATAGCCTCAGCAATCTCAATTGTTTGGTAATTGGATATCTTAACCTGTTTCGATAAGTAATCGGTTAGGAAAATGCTAAGTTGACTCGCTAGGTTAAGCGACACAACAAGATCTTCGTTAAATTCTAGGTTAGTTGAATTCTGTATAGATTGAATAAAATCTTGGTGTTTATAGCTTTTCTTCTTTTGCTGATAGCCTAATTCAACAAGATTTCCTGTAATATCAATCGTCTCAAAAACAATCTTTTTACTACTTGAGTATTTGTTTAAAATCTGGTTAGGATGAGTTATATCGGTTAGGATAACTTTGTCACAATTTTCCTCTAAAAATTTAACAGGTAAATCCAAAAGCCAACCACTACCTAAAATCCTAACTGCTTTAGGTTTATATATCTTTACCGCATCTCGAATGTATTCGCTTGAATTTATTAAATGGCTTTGCCAGCCTCCCTCCTCGCGAAGCATGCGGCGTATAATTCCTGCTTGACCTGAGTTAAAACCCATTCGGGAGTTTCGAAGCCATTCCTTAATCATAAACCAATCATTTAAAATAGAAAATCCAGCACAAAGGCTGGATTTAAAATTAAGAAATTATATCATCAATCCATCTTTAGCACTGCAAGGAATGCCTCCTGTGGAACCTCAACCGTTCCAACCTGGCGCATACGTTTCTTCCCCTTCTTTTGCTTTTCAAGCAACTTGCGTTTACGGGTGATATCACCACCATAACACTTTGCTGTAACATCTTTACGTAAAGCCTTAACGGTTTCTCGAGCAATAATTTTTGCACCAATAGCTGCCTGAATGGCTATATCGAACTGTTGACGAGGGATAAGCTCCTTAAGCTTTTCGCACATCTTACGACCAAAATCGTAAGCATAATCGCGATGGATAAGCGACGAGAGCGCATCAACCATCTCTCCATTAAGGAGAATATCGAGCTTTACAAGTGTTGCAGTTTGGAAACCATCAATAAAGTAATCGAATGAAGCGTAGCCGCGGGATATTGACTTGAGCTTATCGTAGAAATCGAAAACGATATCACTTAGAGGTAAGCTAAAAGTTAGTTCTACCCTGTCAGAAGTCAAAAATACTTGGTTCTTAAGTATGCCTCGCTTATCGATACAAAGTTTCATTACGCCACCAAGGTATTCCGATTTGGTGATTACCTGAGCATTTATAACCGGTTCCTCTATATGATCAATTATTGTTGGTGCTGGTAAACCGCTAGGGTTATGCACTTCAATAATTTCGCCTTTAGTAGTATGTACTTTATATGATACGTTTGGAACAGTTGTTATTACATCAATATCGAATTCGCGGTACAAGCGCTCCTGAACAATCTCCATATGAAGCAGCCCAAGAAAACCGCAACGGAAACCAAACCCCAAAGCCAATGATGATTCAGGCTCGTAAGTAAGTGAGGCATCGTTTAGCCTAAGTTTATCAAGCGAAGCACGTAAATCCTCATACTCATCAGCCTCAACTGGGTACAAACCAGCAAAAACCATTGGCTTAACATCAGCAAAACCATCGATTGCCTTATCGCAAGGTCTATCTATATGAGTAATTGTATCACCGACTTTAACCTCTTTCGATTCCTTGATACCTGAAATGATATACCCTACATTCCCAGCATTTAATGAACCTCTGGGAACAAGTTTTAAACGAAGAATACCAACTTCATCAGCCTCGTACTCCTGTCCAGTATTGAAGAACTTAACCTTATCACCCTTTTTAATTGTTCCGTTGAATATCTTGAAATAGGCTATGATTCCGCGGAATGGGTTGAAAACTGAATCGAAAATTAAAGCCTGCAAAGGTGCATTTGAATCACCTTTGGGTGGTTTTATCCTTGTGATAATTTCATCAAGAATTGCTGGTACTCCCTCGCCTGTTTTAGCGCTAACCGAAAGTATCTCATCGCGCTTACACCCAATGAGATCAACGATTTGATCCTTTACGTCCTCAACCATAGCTGCGTCCATATCGATTTTGTTGATAACCGGAATTATCTCTAAATCGTGGTTTAATGCTAGGTAAAGGTTTGAAATGGTTTGGGCTTGTATACCCTGTGTTGCATCAACAATTAGCAATGCACCTTCACAAGATGCAATAGCTCGTGATACCTCGTACGAAAAATCGACGTGACCTGGAGTGTCAATCAGGTTAAGAAAATAATTTGTTCCCTGATACATATACTCCATTTGTATGGCGTGACTTTTAATCGTTATCCCTTTCTCCCTCTCAAGATCCATGCTATCCAAAACCTGATTTTGGGATTCGCGCTCGGTAAGAGTGTGGGTAAGATCAAGTAATCTATCGGCAAGGGTGCTCTTCCCGTGATCGATATGGGCAATTATGCAGAAGTTCCTGATGTTATCCATGCTGATTTTTAATTAGTTTGCAAAGATATTCAAAAATCGCAAATTGCGAGCGATTAAGAACTAGCATTTAATGAATATTTAAACCCAAGATAATTCAATATCTTTGTAAAAAACATTTATATGATCAATCAAATCAAGGTGATAGGTTTTGATGCTGATGATACCCTGTGGGAAAACGAACCTTACTACCGCGAAACCGAAGCCAAGTTTTGCGAACTGCTTAAAGATTATATGCCTGAGGACAAGCTAACACAGGAGCTATTCGATACAGAGATTAAAAACCTTGAACTATACGGTTATGGAATTAAAGCTTTCACGCTATCGTTGGTTGAAACAGCAATCAGAATTTCGGAAACAAAAGTTCCAGCATCAACCATTAAAACTATCATCGAATTAGGGAAAGAGCAATTGAATAAACCAAACCATCTGCTTGATGGAGTTGATGAGGTTTTGGCTAGTTTAAAGGAGAAATATAAGCTAATTGTTGCAACTAAGGGTGATTTGCTAGATCAGGAGAAGAAGCTAAAGAGATCGAACCTACTAAAATATTTCCATCATATTGAGATAATGAGCGATAAGCAGATGGATAACTATAAAGATTTGATAAAACATCTTGATATTGAACCTCACGAATTACTGATGGTGGGCAACTCATTGAAATCGGATATTGTGCCAATCCTCGAACTTGGGGGTTATGGGGTTTACATCCCATTCCATGTTACATGGCAGCACGAGTATCATGATGAGGAGGAGATTAAGAATGATCGGTTTTTTAAAATTAATAGCATCAAAGAATTGCCATCACTTCCCTTTATTAGAAGATAGAACGCGGATTACACATATTTTCGCAGATATGAAAAGCGGGAGACAAATTAATGCCTCCCGCTTTGCTTTGGAATATATTGATATTACATCATGCCACCCATTCCGCCCATTCCTGGGTTACCCATTGGGGCTGGATGTTCTTCTTTCTTCTCGGTGATTACACACTCGGTAGTTAGAAGCATACCTGCAATTGAAGCTGCGTTCTCAAGAGCAACGCGGGTTACTTTGGTTGGGTCGATAACGCCACTTTGGTATAAATTCTCATACTTGTTATTCTGAGCATTGTAACCATAGTCGCCTTTACCCTCTTTTACTTTTTGAACGATAACTGAACCCTCAAGGCCAGCATTCTCAACGATTTGACGAAGTGGCTCCTCAATAGCACGTTTAACGATTAGAATACCAGTTGTTTCATCCTCGTTCTCGCCTTTGAATTTCTCAAGAACTTCTATAGCACGGATATAAGCGATACCACCACCAGGAACAATACCTTCCTCAACAGCAGCACGAGTTGCGCTTAGCGCATCATCAACACGGTCTTTCTTCTCTTTCATCTCAGTTTCGGTAGCAGCACCAACATAAAGAACTGCAACGCCACCAGCTAGTTTAGCAAGACGCTCTTGTAACTTCTCGCGATCGTAATCAGAAGTTGTGTTCTCAATCTGAGTCTTGATTTGAGCAACTCTCTTCTTGATAGTATCTTTTGAACCAGCTCCGTTAACAACGGTTGTATTCTCTTTATCGATAGTAACTTTTTCAGCTTTACCAAGCATTTCCATCTTAGCAGCGTCTAAGCGAAGACCTTTCTCCTCGCTAATAACAACACCACCAGTTAGGATAGCGATATCTTCAAGCATCTCCTTACGACGATCTCCAAAACCTGGAGCTTTTACAGCAGCAATCTTAAGTGAACCACGTAGTTTATTAACTACTAGCGTTGCTAAAGCTTCGCCTTCAACATCTTCAGCAATGATTAGTAACGAACGACCAGCTTGAGCTACTGGCTCAAGAACAGGAAGTAGGTCTTTCATTGTTGAAATCTTACGATCGGTGATAAGGATGAATGGGTTGTCAAGAACAGCTTCCATCTTCTCTGGATCAGTAATGAAGTAAGGAGAGATATATCCACGGTCGAACTGCATACCCTCAACAATCTCAACGGTTGTTTCGATACCTTTTGCCTCTTCAACAGTGATAACACCTTCTTTCTTCACTTTTTTCATCGCCTCAGCGATAAGTTTACCTATTTCGTGATCGCCGTTTGCAGATATGGTTGCCACTTGCTCGATTTTTTCATAATCGTCACCAACAGAAACTGATTGTTTATGAAGGTTTGCAACTACTTTAGCAACGGCTTTATCGATACCACGTTTCAAATCCATTGGATTTGCACCAGCAGTAACGTTTTTTAAACCAACGCTAACAATTGATTGAGCAAGAACGGTAGCGGTAGTTGTTCCATCACCAGCATCATCGGCTGTTTTTGATGCAACCTCCTTCACCATTTGTGCACCTACATTCTCGAATGGATCTTCAAGTTCAATTTCTTTAGCAACAGTTACACCATCTTTGGTGATATGTGCCGAACCAAATTTTTTCTCTATAACCACGTTACGTCCTTTAGGACCAAGTGTTATTTTTACTGCATTTGCAAGCTGATCAACGCCTTTCTTAAGCTGATCGCGAGCATCAATATTGAATTTTAATTCTTTTGCTGCCATTTTATCTTATAATTTACTGATTAACAATAATGTGATTTAGATTAGATAACTGCTAGGATATCCGATTGTTTCATCATAAGGTAATCTTTGCCATCAACGTTAATTTCGGTGCCAGCATATTTACCATAAAGAACAACATCATTAACTTTAACCTCCATGGTTACATCTTTTGTACCAGGACCAACAGCGATAACAGTACCTTTTTGTGGTTTTTCTTTAGCTGTATCAGGAATATAAATTCCGCTTGCAGTTTTTTCTTCTGCCTCCTTGGGTTCAATAAGAACTCTATCGGCTAAAGGTTTAATCTTTACTTTCGACATTTTACTATAATTTAAAGTTAAACATATTCTATTTTACGCTATGCGGAACATCATAAGATGTGCCAAAGGTAATTTATGACGTTTTGCACCTGCTATTTCTGCCATCAGGATCAATTAAACTAATTAATTGGAAGTTGAAAACAATGGCATCAGACAGTAATCTCTGATTATCAGTACACAACAAGGTGGTAATATGTAAATAAAAAAGGTGTCAGCATATGACATACTGACACCTTAGTATTAAATATCTTTTACTACTACTTTTTGGTAGAATCTGAGGTTGGCTGACCTTGTTGCTGGTTAGCATTTGGAAAATTTGGTAGCGCATTTGGATCTTGTGCCTCGTTAATATTCTTTTCCATTGCCGAACGTGTTGCTTCGGTTTTGCCTTTTGGCATTGTAAGTGAAGCCAATAGACTTAAGACAAGCAAACTTACTGCCAATGTCCAAGTAGCTTTCTCAAGGAAGTCGGCAGTTTTGCGAACTCCCATAATTTGGTTAGAACCAGCAAAGTTGGAAGCTAAACCGCCCCCTTTTGAATTTTGCACTAGTACAATAAGCACCATAAAGATGCAAACCACGATAATTAGAACTGAGATAAGAAGATACATCGTTTTGTTGTTTACGTTTATATATTCGACTGCTTTTTTATTTCCGAAATTTGACCCGCAAAGTAACTACTTTTTTCTGGATATTTCAAACATAATTTTTCATAAATAGATATGGCCTTTTGAAATAAGCCTTGTGTAATATAAATCTGAGCTATTGGTTCCGTTACTAAATCTTCGGGCTCTTCGAGCGACTTTAATGATATGTCTTCCTGCTCGCTTTGAACCATTTGTGGAGGCTTAATTCTTGGGTTACTGTTAATGAACAAATTTATTAAATCGTCGTTTGAGGGGGATTTACTATCAATTTCTGATCCTTCCAACGGGTAAATTGCCGACTCCGTATTGGGGTTCTCTTGCTCGCTAATATCGAGCAATTCGTAACCTGATAAGGGGATGTCTGTTTTTTTTGAGTTATCGGTAATGTCAACCAACGATGCCCCGTTGCCATCTATTAGTTCAAAATGTGAATCGTTCTCATTTTCATCCTTTTCAACTACTTGCTTTTCTAATTCTTGAGATGCTAAACTAAAAGGGTTAAGCACAAAAAAAAGATGACGACGATCGGGTAAAAGGGCTGCATTGCGATTTAGCTCCTCGGTAAAAGTAAAAGGTTGGTTTATTTTTAATTCTTTAAGATACAAAACCCTTGCTGAATCAAAATAAGGGTAAGATTTTATAATATCCAATAAGGATAATGAAATCTCGGGGTTATTCTTGCCCAATGAACCAATTAAACTGTAAAAATTTTCCTTTTCCATTTTTTCTACCAGTTTGCCACAGAGTTGTTAAATATCTCATCGATAATCTTTACAATAATTTTCTCAACAAGTTCAGACTCTAATGATGAGAAATTATCTCCACTATCATAATCCTCGTATTGGGTAAAGCTTTTATCAAAGTTAAAGGTTTTATCCTTAACGTTTTCAAACTTTACACGAATTGATATTGTTAACCTATTCTTTGCAGCTGTTTCGTTAGCAGTAATTGCAATGGGTGATACTCCGTAACTTACAATCTGACCTGAAAATTGCAAATCACCTCCCTCTCGTACATTGTTAAGGCTAGTTTGTGTTATAAACCTATCTTTTAATGCATTGGTAAACCTACTACTCAGCTGTGGATATACCAAACTGGCAAGGTTCTGGAAATACTCTACGCTAACCGTTTTTACATCGGGTGAGATAGATGCCCCAGTAAAGGAATATTGCACCTTACAACCTGACATAGGGATTAATACAACTAAAGATATCACGAATACAAAACGACGGATCATATTTTAAACTTTTGAAAAACCACTTAACTACTCAATATTGTACTCTTTTATCTTGCGGTAAAGAGTTCGTTCAGAAATACCTAGCTCCTGAGCCGCAACCTTTCTTTTGCCCTTATGCTTTTCAAGCGCTTTTTTAATAAATTCAACTTCTTTGTCCTCAAGCGACAGGGACTCCTCAACAATCTCCTCAGTATCCTGAATGTGAACTTGGTTCGCCACATAAGGTTTTGGTTCAACCTGAACAGTAACAGGTGTAATTAAGGATTCGGAGTTACTGTATAAATTACTAAGAATTTTTGCGCTCTCCTGTTTAATCTCAATATTATCGGGATTGCTATGCATTAAATCGAGAACCAATTTTTTAAGTTCATTAACATCGTTACGCATATCGAAAAGGATCTTATAAAGGATTTCGCGCTCGGATGCGAATGTTTGCTCATCAACAAAACCTTTCTTATCATATAACGCAGGGAGTTTAGATGAGCTATAATCGGGCAGATATCGCATTAGTACTTCTGAAGTGACATTACGACCCTCCTCAATAATTGAAATTTGCTCGGTTATATTCTTTAGTTGCCTAATATTTCCAGGCCATTTATAGCTTGTAATCATTCGTCGAGCATCATCGTTAAGCGAGATGGAAGGCATTCGGTATTTATCGGCAAAATCCGAAGCAAACTTTCTAAAAAGTAGCGGTATATCGCTTGCTCGCTCACGTAATGGGGGAATTTGAATTGGAACAGTATTTAACCGATAGTAAAGATCTTCTCGGAATTTTCCGTCCTCAATGGCTTTGGGCACATTAACATTGGTGGCAGCAACAACCCTTACGTTCGTTTTATGCACCTTTGATGAACCTACTCGCAAAAACTCTCCTGTTTCCAATACTCTCAGCAAACGTACCTGAGTCGATGAAGGTAGTTCAGCAACTTCATCAAGAAAAATAGTTCCACCATTCGCAACCTCGAAATACCCCTGACGACTTTCATGGGCACCAGTAAAAGATCCTTTCTCATGCCCAAAAAGTTCTGAATCGATTGTACCTTCAGGGATAGCACCACAGTTAACAGCAATATACTGTCCATGTTTTCTTGCACTGAAGTGGTGAATGATTTGAGGAAACACTTCCTTACCGGTTCCGCTCTCGCCAGTAATAAGTACTGATAAATCGGTGGGGGCAACCTGCCGAGCAATATCAATTGCCCGGTTTAACTCTTCCGAAACACCAATTATACTAAAACGTTGTTTAATACTCTGTACATCCATAACAAAAAGCTAAAACACTGACAAAATTACATTTTAAAAATGATAAACCCAACAGGGTTCAACAATTTAAAACAATTTAAGAGAATTGAATATCTGCCATTTTTGCTTAATACTTGTGTTGCTAAAAATTGTACTTTTGTTGAATTAAATATTTTTGCATTTATGAGAATTCTTGGACTAATACCTGCCCGCTACGCATCAACCCGTTTCCCGGGTAAACCCCTTGCGGAAATTTCAGGGAAACCGATGATTCAATGGGTTTACGAACGTACATCGAAAGTTTTCGATTTTGTTTACGTTGCCACTGATGATGAACGGATAAAAAGTGCTGTTGAAAAATTTGGCGGAAGGGTTGTAATGACCTCATCTGCTCATCAAAGCGGAACCGATAGATGTGCCGAAGCTCTTGAGAGTGTTGAAGCCATGCTCAATATCAAGTTTGATGTTGTAGTAAATATTCAGGGCGATGAGCCTTTTATACAACCCGAGCAGTTACAAAAAGTTGCTGGCTGCTTTAGTGATCATACAACTCAATTGGCAACACTTGTTAAGCATTTCTCCAATAACGAGAATATATTCAACCCAAATACCCCAAAGGTGATTCTAAACAAAAATAATGAAGCAATATATTTTAGCAGATCAGTTATTCCGTTTATTAGAGGCAAGGAAAATCTTGATTGGCCAAGCAGCTTTCCATTTTTTAAACATATTGGCCTTTACGCCTACCGATGTAACATACTCAGGGAGATAACCCAACTCGCCCAATCAGCATTGGAACTTGCCGAATCGTTAGAACAGTTACGTTGGATTGAAAATGGCTACCGAATAAAGGTTGAGATAACTGAAATGGAAACCCTAGCTGTTGATACTCCTGAGGATTTGGAACGGGTTAAAGAATATGCAAAGAGGGTATTGAAATAAAAGAGGCTCAAAATGATTGAGCCTCTTTTATTTTACTTTTCTTTTATTATAAATATATACGATGGAAAATGGTCGGCATACCCACCCTGCCATGTATTACCAACATAGGTTCGAAATGGGTAACCAGCAAATTGTCCCTCTTGCTGAGTTATAAACTTTGCATTGAAAACCTTTGCCTTAAAAAAACGAAAGCTAGATTTATCCTTCATTAATAACGGCTCTGAAACAATAATCTGATCAAAAAGGTTCCATGTATCGCGGTATGCTAGAGAGCCAATACCATCTTTATACATTCTCCACATTGGGTTAAAAAGCCCTCCTTTTTTAACTTCATCAACTTCTCCTTTAGCCTCTAAGATATCATATACACTTGCGTTTACAGGATCATCATTAAGATCGCCCATGATGAAGATCTTAGAGTTGATATCTGTTTTATAAATCGAATCAACTAATGAGCGAGTTAATGCTGCTGCTGCAGCACGAAGCGGTTCACTTCGCTTTTCGCCACCACTACGCGATGGCCAATGGTTAACTATAACATGAATTAGCTCATTATCAAACAATCCACTTACAACAAGTTGATCGCGAGTTGTCCAATCGGGCATATCTGCTTTTCTTAATCTTGCTGAACGGCTAGATAGCACTTTGAAAAAATCAGTTCTATAAAGCATTGCAACATCTACCCCTCGCTTATCTGGTGAATCGTAATGAACAAAGCTATACTTTGATGCCTTAAGCTTTGGGGTATTAACCAAATCCTCGACTACTGAACGGTTCTCAACCTCACAAATCCCAATTATTGCAGGACCCCCAGGAAACATCTCTGTCCCAATTTGAGATATTACGTTCGACATATTATCGAGTTTGACCCTATACTTTTCAGCATTCCACTTATTTGCTCCCTCAGGAGTAAACTCTACATCATTTGGGCCAGGTATAGTATCGAATAAATTTTCGAGATTATAGAAGGCGATGCATCCCAGTTTGTACTGTTTTTTCTCTTGAGCAAAGGTGCTCGCAGTTAAAAAAAACCACAAACCTATTCCTGCAACACAAAAAAATAAAAATCGCTTCCCTTTCATGTTAGAAAATATTAATGTTACTAATTGAAAAAACAGGTATAAAAAGCAAAAAAACATCAATTAAGGCCCTATTTAGAATAAACTACTTTTTTCGCCTCTCAGGGCATTTTAAAAAATAATCATCCGTTCTGTATGCCTTGATAATTGGCAAATATAGCGTTAGAATCGATTAAAAAAAATAATCTTACAAATATTCTTTTTTACGGTAATGAATGAAAAAAAATCCGTTTTTTTGTACCCTCCACTTTAAAACTTTAAAATAAATTAACAGTATAACCAAATTACTAAATATCAACCTCGAATGAAGAGATTTTTCTTTCTTACAATTGTAGCGTTTCTGATTGGTGTACAAAGCCTTTGCGCGCAAATTGCTACAAAAGGTTTGGTAAAGGATATCGATACCGGTAAACCTTTACCCGGAGTTACAGTTCAGGTTCAAGGAACCTCGATTTCTGTGCAAACCGATGCTAACGGGGAGTACCAGCTACCCTCATTACTTGCTGGTAACTACATAATAAGTTATACACTTATTGGATTTCAGCCTTTTGAAGTTCAGTTTGAAGCAAAAGAAGGTGCAATTCTACCTGAAATATCGCTTAAACATTCTCAATTGGATGAATCGCAAAACCAGACTTTTTCAGAAGTAACCATTTCATCAGATGATTTGGACATGGATTCAAAGGGACAATCGATTTCTGGTTTACTGCAATCAGGAGCAGATCCTTTTGAATCAGCAGTTTCCTATGTATTTAGTCCTGCACGATTTCAAATTAGGGGTTATGATTCCGAATATTCCCTTACTTATATGAATGGAATCCCAGTGAACGACCCAGAAAGCGGTTTCTCAAGCTGGAGCGCATGGGGAGGATTAAACGATGTTACCCGCAATAGAGAGTCGCGTTATGGATTATCAACATCCGATTTTTCATTTGGAGGAATTGGCGGAGTAACTAACTTAAATACAAGGGCATCACAAGCAAGAGTTGGCACAAAAATATCTTACGCTTCAACTAATCGAACATATACAAACCGTTTAATGGTTACTCATTCTACTGGTTTGATGGATAATGGATTTGCTTATACCATTAGTGGTTCACGTAGATGGGCAGAGGAAGGCTACGTTGAAGGTACATTTTACGATGCTTATGCTTATTTCATATCTGTTGAGAAAAAATTTAACAAAAATCATTCTTTGGCTTTAACGGCTTTTAATGCTCCAACAAAACGTGGAATGCAAGGTGCAGCTACTGATGAGGCGAACCAACTTGTTGGTACAAACTTTTATAACCCTAACTGGGGTTACCAAAATGGTAAAAAGCGTAATGCACGTGTTCGTAACCAGCAAGAACCAACATTTATGCTAAACCATTACTGGAATATTAACGATAAAATGGAATTGACTACAAATCTTGGTTATTCATCTGGAACATTCCAAACTACAGCCATAAACTGGTATAATGCTCAAGACCCTCGTCCTGATTATTATCGTAAGCTTCCTAGTTACAACAAGGATACTAAACTTCAAGATGTATACGATCAACAAGTGGAAGACTGGATGTTTGATATTAACACTCAACAAATTGATTGGGATAATCTTTATCAAACTAACTATAGAGCGTTAGATACTGCTAAGTATGTTATTGAAAATAGAATCACTGATTCAAAGCAGTTCTCATTCAGCTCAGTTTTTAAATGGGAAGTTAAAGCCAATTTAAAAATTACAACAGGAGTTGACTTATCAATTTATAAAGGCAGAAGCTATAAAAAGCTCGATGACTTACTCGGAGGAAAATTCTGGGTTGATATTGACCAGTTTGCAGAAAGAGATTTTGGTGATCACCAAATGGCTCAAAACGACTTAGATAATCCTGATAGACCAATTTATGAAGGAGATGTTTTTGGCAACGATTACACTTCAAACGTAAATAATGGAGCCGTTTGGTCTGTAGCAAATTTTTTAAATGATCGTTTTGACTACTATATTGGAGCAAATTACGATTATAGTATATTCTGGAGAACAGGACATATGCGTAATGGTCGTTTCCCTAATAATTCTAAGGGTGATTCTGAAAAACTATCATTCAATAACTTTGGTTTAAAAGGAGGTGGAACATGGAAAATAAATGGTCGTAACTATGTTGAGTTCAATTTAGCTTATATGACTATGGCGCCATTTTTTAGGAATTCTTTTATATCTCCACGTACAAGCAATAGAGTAATCCCTGATTTAGCTAATGAAAAGGTGTTAAGTTCAGATGTTAATTATAATCTTCGCTCGCCATATATCAAAGCAAGATTATCGGCATACTATACATTGTTTATGGATCAACACGAATTGAAAAGTTTTTTCCATGATACCTATAATACATTTATAAACTATTCAATGAGTGGGATTGATAAAGAACATAGAGGAATTGAGTTTGGTGCTGAAATTAAGTTAACATCAACCCTTAAAGCAAAACTTGCAACAGCACTAGGTTCTTATAAATATAAATCGCGACCAAATGTAACAATCACAAAAGATAATAGCGATTCAATCTTTAGTTATAACCAATCTGTTTATATTAAAAACTTCTTTGTATCAGGAACCCCTCAGACAGCAGCAATGATTGGTCTAGACTATGCTTCGCCAAAAAGTTGGTATCTTAGTACAAATGCAAGCTTCTTTGGCGACTCATATATTGATTTTAACCCTGAGCGAAGAACTGCTGAAATGGTCAATCCCGACGATCCAAATATGAACTTGATTACCGAACAAACCAAGTTACCAAGCGCAATTCTAGTAGATGCTAGTATTGGAAAATCATGGAGAATAAAGAAATACTTTATCAATTTTAACTTTCAGGTAACTAACATATTCGATAAAACTGACTTCAAAACAGGAGGATATGAACAGCTTCGCTATGCTGGGCTAGTTAGCGATTTAAAGAAGTTTCCTCCAAGGTATTATTATGCTTTTGGAAGGACTTATTATTTAACTGTTGGTTTACGCTTCTAAAAAAATAACAAAATGAAAAAGATAATCTATACCATAAGTAGTTTAACAATAACACTCCTCTTGATAGTCAACTTTTCAGGATGTGTTAAGCAAGACTTTGATGATATTGAGCCCCGTATCGATACCACTTCTTTAGCAGGAAATACTACAATTGCTGAACTAAAAGCTTTTTACCCTGGCTATCTTACTCAATTAACAAATACATCATTTTTTAATCGTGATTCAATTTTAATTGAAGGGTTTGTAACATCAGATGATAAAGAGGGAAACTTTTATAAAACAATTGTAATCCAAGATAATACAGGTGCTATTGAGTTAAAACTCGACAAAACATACCTTTATAACGATTACAAACGTGGCCAACGGGTTGTTGTTTATTGCAACAAACTATTCCTTGGCGATTATTATGGCTTAATCCAACTTGGCTCATCCTACGAGGAGAATAACTACGAACAGCTTGGAGGAATAGAAGGAGACATTATGATTAAAAGGCATGTATTTAGGAAAGGTGGAACACTTTTACCTGTTGAGCCACTTATACTTCAGCCAAGTAATCTAACTGTTTCAAATGTAAGCAAACTAGTTACTGTTAAAAATGTAAAATTTATCACCCCATGTTTCCCTGGCACAGAAACACTATTAACTTTTGCTGATAAAGTTGGAGGAGAATCTGTTGATCATAGTATAACAGGATTTACTGATAGCTATACTAATTTAGTTGTTCGTACTAGTGGCTTTGCTAGCTTTGCTAATGAAAAACTTACCAAAAGTTATGTTGATATAACTGGAATTCTTAGCTACTATAAAAGTAGCTCCACTACTTATCAGATAATTATTAGAGATTTGAAAGATATTAAAATTCATGTTCCTTAAATAATGTTATGGAGGAGATAAAACTATGAAGAAAAGAATTATTTATTTACTATTTCCATTCATTCTCTTGGGAATAATGTTTTTTCAAGGAGGGTGTGTTAAGGAAAATTTTGACACAGTTCCGCTAATTAAAGATACTTCTGATTTAGTTGTTTCATTATCTATAGCAGAACTTAAAAAAGTTAATGGAACGGCTGTTAAGCCTGTGAAAGAATATTTAAATGCTGATCTTTGGCAAAAAATAAAAGAGAGAAATAAAGCCAATGGATTAAAAGATACTACTTCTGCTGTAATTGAGGGGTATGTAATTTCGAGTGATTCAACTGGAAACTTTTATGAAGTTTTTACCATTCAAGATACATCAGGAGGAATTGACATAAAAGTTAATACAAGCGATCTATATTCAATGTATAGACTTAAACCTGGACAAAAAGTAAAGGTAAAAATTAACAACCTATTTTTAGGTAAATACAATGGTATACACCAGCTCGGATCAGCAATATTAAATCAAGGGGCCTATAAAATGGTTGGTTTACCTGCTGGCGAAGTAACAAAGTATGTCGAAAGAACAGGTTTTCGTAAGCACTTAATACCTGACACTCTTTTTATAAGTGAACTTGATACTACTTATTTCCAAAAACTTGTATGCATTAAAGATGTACAGTTTAGTGAACCAACAAGCGGATTTAGTATTCCTGGGATAAACACAAGCAGAAACTTAATCGATTGTTCAGGAAACACACTAATACTAAGAACAAGTGGTTATGCCACTTTTTGTACAACACCAGTTCCTACTTTAAATGGCACAATAACAGGCGTAATTGTGCCTTACAATAAAACGAATCAACTCGTAATAAGAGACTTAAACGATATTAATTTTAACAATCCTCGTTGCGGCTCTTCAACCCCTACACCAAACAAATCAATTGTAGACCTTAAAGCAATGTACACGGGCGGGAGTTATGTTAAGATAAATGATAACGTTGTAATAAGTGGAGTTATTATTGCCAACGATGAAGCAGGAAATATTTATAATCAGCTATTTATTCAAGATGAAAGCGGCGCAATTGAATTTAAAGTTTATTTAGGAGGTTTAGCCGCTGAATACCCTGTGGGAGCAAAGGTTAATATCAACTGTAACGGAATGTACCTAGGGCTTGAAGAAGGGGTTGTTAAACTTGGCGGTCTTTTTGGCGAAAATTTTGGTAAACTTGACGGAAGTCTTTTCTACCCAAGAGTTTTTGTTTCAAGTATAAATAACCCTGTTGTGCCTATTAATACCTCACTATCGCAATTAAATGATAGCGACTTAAATAAATTGGTTAGCCTCGATGATGTTCAATTCATCGAATCGGATCTTAATAAGGCTTGGTCTGAGCCCACCGCATCTGCAAATAGAAAGTTAACAGATATCTTCTCAAACTCTCTTGTTGTATATACAAGTTTTAAAGCAAGATTTGCAGGATATACTCTCCCAAGTGGAAGGGGTCGCTTTACCGCTATTTTATCAAAATACAGTGGTAAATACGAACTCTTAGTTCGCGATTTAAGGGATATTAATCTCAATAAACCTCGTTTTAACTTTAAGTTAACTCAAGATTTTAATTCAGCTTCACCTGCTTTTCCTATTACAGTTGGCGGCTGGCAATCGATTGCACAAACAGGTACTCGTAACTGGCTAGGACAATCATCTTCAATGAGTGGCGCAACTCACTACTATGCTGAGATGAATGCCGATGGTTCAGGCAGCAATAACACCGCATGGCTTATATCTCCTCAAGTAAACCTTGCTGGAATGGTAAGCAAAACATTGTTTTTCCAAACTGCATATAATACATGGACAGGGAATGGTGCATTAGAGGTGTTAATATCTACCAATTTTAATGGAACAGATGTTACTTCAGCAAACTGGACTCCTGTTTCGGGTGCAAGAATAGTACTACAAACCGACGTTGCAAATACTTGGGTTGGTTCTGGTAACATTGATATTAACCAGTATACAGGAAATATACACTTGGCGTTTAAATACACAAGCGCTGGTGGTGCTGCCGCAACTGCATTCAGAGTTGATAATGTGAAGATTTACTAAAAGATAGTTTCAAAAGCAAAGCCCTTCAAGAAATTGAGGGGCTTTTTTATTGGGCTAAGAATTGGTTTAGCATTTTCACCTCCTGACTAAAATCTAAATCAGGATAAATTGACCTAATCTTCTCTATCTGCTCAATTGTGCTAGCAATAAAAGCCTGATGCTCTTTAGTATCTGGATTAAATGGTCGGTGATTAGCGGCTGATATAATCTTATCAACATCAACAATAAGTTTTAGCGAGTTTGAATCAATCATTGATTCCTTAAACTTCTCCCATATATAATCAACTGCAACCATTGATGGGTGTAACATATCATTGGCATAGTAGCGATAATCGCGCAAATCGTCCATCAGAATTTCGTAGGCAGGGAAATAGAATGCATTTTTTGGATATAGGCTAATTAGCTCATGAACGGCAACGTTCAAAACAGATTTGCTTTGCTGATTACCAATAGCCCCATCTTTCCAATGACGAACAGGACTGATAGTGAAAATTACTTTTAAGTCATAATTTGATTCGAGTAACTTATCAATTAGTATCGACCATTCCTTAACTATTTCATCAACTTTTAGCAAACTATTCTCAAATTCATTTGCTGGAATTTTGTGGCAATTTGCCACCGGAGTACCGTTTTGCTTAAGGTAGTAAACGCGAGCCGTACCAAAAGTAACAAGTAGACATTTCGTTTTCTTTATAAAATCAGATGCTTTGGCCTGCTCTGTATTCATTAGTTCTAAGCACTTCTCTTTATCAGGCGATGAGAAACTTGTGTGATGAAGATAGCTATACCATAGGCCATTTCTGAAATTCAAATCTTCCTCGGTAAATAGTTTAGATGATAAAATCCGCTCAATTACCATCCTTACTGATATTGGATTGTAAACAACTCCAAACGGGTTTATAAGTATTGGCATCTTTCGCTCATGCATCATCGCTCCGATATTCTCGGTAAAGCACGAACCACAAAAAAGCATTGGAGTTTTGTATCCTAGAGAAAAAGGAAATGGCTGTAATTTAACCTCGGTTCTAAAATCAACTGCCATGGATCACTTTTGTTTCTTAAAAATTGTAGAATCAATCCAATTAACCATAGTTTCAAACACCAATCCACGAACGGTCTCGTTGTGTAGCTCATGATACATATTTGGCCATGGAATAAAAGTACAATCATCTATCTTGTCTGCAATCTCTTTTGATGCTTCAAATGAAGTAATTGGATCTGACTCGCCATGCATCAGCAATGTTGGCGTTTTAATCCGTTTTGAATACTTTATAGCAAATTCACCAGCTCTTCGTATTGAAACGTAAAGCCTTGGAGTTATTTTGTTATGGTTTAGCTTATCATTCTTATACTTTTCAACCTCCTCCTCAATATGAGATATTTCAGAAGCCAGAACCTTTGATCTTGTAGGGATAAAATGACCAATATAGTTTAATAGAGTAACTAAACCTTCGAGTATAGGAGATACCTTTTTAGTTAATCTCAACCAAGGGGATGTAATTATTAACCCTTCAACTGAGCAACATCTACGAATAGCATGATTTAAGGCAATATTACCGCCCATACTATGACCGTAAAGAATAATTGGTGAATTTGGAAAATACTCTTTTACCTTGTTTACAGCTAAATCTATCTCAAGTAATAATTGCTCATAATGATGTATATGGCCACGTTGACCATCAGAATGCCCATGTCCAATATGATCCCAAGTAACAAAAGCATATCCTTGTTCTACAAATTTTTCGGCCCATCCTTGATATCTTTTTGAATGCTCGCCATATCCATGAACCAAAACGATTACTGCCCTTGGAGCAGTTTCGGGCGAAATGTACCAAGCAAATAGCTTATGATGACGTGGAGTTACCCAAAGGCGTTCAACAGTTGCCATAATATTCGAAATTTGACGCCAATATAGTAAATTAAGATATATTACATGCTGAATATTAGCAGATTATTAGTTTTTCATTTCAATCCGATAAATGAACAATGCAGTAAATTACCTATAAACCAGTTAGATTTGACTTAAACTTTTCGAAGCCAACCCGTTCTATTGGGCTTGATTTGAAAATTGCGTTGAAGTTCTCCTCAGTTAATACCCTCAACTCATCATTTGATAATGATAATAACTGCTCGTTAGGCTGAATCTCTTTTGAGGAGGCTATATTTATCTTTCCATTCCAAGGGCAAGCCTCTTGGCAAATATCACAGCCAAACACCCAACCGTTTAAAGTGTTTCTCTCATCAACTGATAAAGTCGATTCTTTCTCTATTGTAAGATATGAAATGCATTTATTTGCATTAATTACTCTAGGGGATACAATCGCATTTGTAGGACAGGCATCGATACAGCGGGTGCAAGTACCACATCTATCTTCAATGCCCTCTGTTGTTGGGCTTAGTTCTAAATCGATAATAAGCTCCCCAATAAATACAAACGTTCCAAACTTTGGGGTGATTAAAAGTGAATTTTTACCAATCCATCCTAATCCAGCTCTCGCAGCCCAATTTTTCTCAAGTACTGGTGCCGAATCGACAAATGCTCTCCCTTCAACTTTTCCATATTCCTTACGAATAAGGGCAAGTAGTAAATGGAGCTTATCCTTTAAAACCTTATGGTAATCGGTACAAGTAGCATATCTAGATATCTTCGGCGGCTTGGTTGATATATCAGGGTTTCCAGTATAGTAGCTGAGAAGTACAGAAATTACCGATTTTGCATTGGGTACAAGCTCCCGAGGATCGAAACGCTTCTCAATATTGCGCTCTAGGAACGCCATCTCAGCATTGTAACCTTTGGAGAGCCAGATCCTAAATTGTGTTTCTCTTTCCGGCAATGAATCGGCTCTGCTGATGCCACAGGCATCAAACCCCACTTGAAGGGCAAGTGATATTATGCGTTGATTGTTGATCGTTGATCGTTGATCGTTATTATTCATAATGCGCCCTTTACTGTCAACTATCAACCAGCAACTTATTAAAGAAACCCGAGCTGAAGCATAGCTTCTTCGCTCATGCGCTCCTTTTCCCAAGGCGGGTCGAAAGTTAGGTTGATAACTGCATCGATTACACCTTCAACTTTACCCACCTTATCGTGAACCTCTTCAAGCATCTCATCTGCCATTGGGCAGTTTGGTGCAGTTAAAGTCATTGTAACTTTAACTTTTCTATCGTCGTCAACATCAATTTCGTAGATAAGTCCAAGATCATAGATGTTAACGGGTATCTCTGGGTCGAAAACGTTCTTTAAAACCTTAACGATATCGGCCTCTATTGCAAGTATATCTCTTTTTGTTTCCATAATTTAGCCATTAAGTTTCGTTTGATAAGCCAATGCAAACATCCTCATCTGCTTAACCATTGCCACAAGCCCGTTTGAGCGGGTTGGCGAAAGGTTTTCCTTCAAACCAATTTTATCAATGAAATACAAATCAACATCCATAATCTCCTTCGGAGTCCGTCTATTAAGAACCTGAATGAGCAAAGCAACAATCCCTTTGGTGATTATAGCATCGCTATCGGCAGTAAAAAGAATTTTACCATCGCTAAGTTCAGCATCAAGCCATACCTTGCTCTGGCATCCTTTGATAAGATATGACTCGGTACGCTTCTTCTCATCAATTGGAGGTAAATCTTTTCCAAGTTCAATGAGTTGCTGGTAACGATCCATCCAATCCTCAAAAATGCTAAAATCTTCAATAATTCTATCTTGTACCTCGTTGAGTGTCATTTCTATATTTCTTTTGTAAACTTTGTCTTTTGCTTATTGCCTATCCAAACATCTCTTTAACCTTCTTAACCCCTTCAACCAACCGATCTACCTCTTCAAAGGTATTGTAGAAAGCGAATGATGCACGAACCGTACCATCGATTCCAAAATGGTCAACCGCAGGTTGTGCACAGTGGTTCCCTGTACGAACAGCAATGCCCATCTTATCAAGAATCATCCCTGTATCATAAGGATGAATGTTCTCAATAACAAATGAGATGATTGCCGCCTTATCCGATGCATTCCCAAAAATCCTCAATCCTTCGACAGCCTGTAGTTTCTCGGTAGCATACTTTAAAAGTTCAGTCTCGTATTCAGTAGCAGCCTCGATACCAATAGATTTGTAGTATTTTAATGCCGTGGCTAATGCAGCAGCACCTATATAGTTTGAAGTTCCAGCCTCAAATTTAAAGGGTAATTCGTGATATAAAGTCTTTTCAAAAGTAACACCATTGGGAGCAACCATATCGCCTCCACCCTGCCAAGGAACCATTGCATTCAAAAGTTCTTCTTTCCCATAAAGAACGCCTATTCCTGTAGGTCCATAAATCTTATGCCCTGCAATAACGTAGAAATCGGCATCCAAATCCTGAACATCAACGATTCCATGCTTAATTCCCTGCGCACCATCGATAAGAACAGCAACATTGTGGCTGTGAGCCTTTGCAATTATCTGCCTAATTGGATTTACAGTGCCTAAAAGATTTGATACATGTGTAACCGCAATTAATCTTGTTTTAGGAGTAATCAGCTCATCCAGTTTTTCAAGCACCAGCTCGCCCTTATCGTCAAAGGGCAACACCTTAAGTTTCGCTTTTTTGCGCTCGCAAAGCATTTGCCAAGGAACGATATTGGAGTGATGCTCCATCTCCGAAACAATCACCTCGTCGCCCTCATGAACAAAGGTTTCGCCAAACGAGAATGCAACTAAATTAATTGATGCTGTTGCTCCTGATGTAAAAATTATCTCGCTAACCTTTTTTGCATTGATAAAACCTCGAACTGTCTCGCGCGCCTCC
Source organism: Bacteroidales bacterium (assembly GCA_051715525.1). Lineage (GTDB taxonomy): Bacteria > Bacteroidota > Bacteroidia > Bacteroidales > Tenuifilaceae > UBA8529. The sequence continues at coordinate 14,095 of JBPXJX010000189.1, read as the reverse complement.
TCGTAAGCCTTGGTAGATTCCTCGCTTAGCTTATGCACCCCGCGATGAATATTGGCATTGATAGCATTATGAAAATGGTTGATGGTATCGAGCACTACCTGTGGCTTTTGGGTAGTTGCACCATTATCGAAATAAGCCAGAGGTTTTCCGTAAATCGATTGATTTAGAATTGGGAAATCTTGCCTTAATCTATTAATATCTAATGACATATATTTTCAATTAAAGGCTGTCAACTCAAAACGGTCAACAGCCAACTAAACTAGCAGCAATGCATTGGACAGTTATGACATCTCGAAAGTTCACCGCGTAGGCGCTTATTAACTAGCTCATCGATTCGAATTCGAAGCGGTTCAATACTGATCTTCTTAACTACATCATGAGCAAAACCAATCATTAGTAGCAGTTTAGCCTCTTTCTCGCCAATACCTCTAGCCTGCATATAGAACTTAGCCTCCATGTCGAGCTGCCCAACAGTTGCTCCGTGGCTACACTTCACATCATCAGCATAAATCTCGAGCTGAGGCTTGGTATTCATCTTAGCTTCGGTGGTTAGAAGCAAATTATTGTTAGATTGAAACGCCTGTGTTTGCTGCGCATCTTTGCGAACAAGAATACGACCATTAAACGCTCCAGTTGCCTGATCGTCCATAATCCCTTTGAAAAGCTCGTTACTGGTGCAATGTGGTTTTGCATGGTCGATAAATGAATAGTTGTCGATATGCTGATTCCTGTCAGTAAGGTGCAATCCATAAGCATTGCTCTCGCAACCAGCATCATCAAGTAGCACATTTAGGTTGTTACGGATAAATCCACCGTGTAACGATATTGTGTTTGTTGTAACCTTGGAATCCCTTAACTGGTGGACATATGTATGTGAAAGCTGAGTAGAGTCGTTATGCTCATTCTGCATCTTAATCAGCTCAAGGTTTGAATTTGGCTTAGCAATTACCTCGGTTACTACATTCGATAAGAACTTTTGCGATGATAATGTATGATCGCACACAACGATGCTCGCTTTGCTCGACTCCTCCATCACAATCAAGTTTCGATACTGTACCAAAAGGTTTTCGTCAGACATCAGAAGGTTGATAATCTGAATTGGGCGATCCATCTCAACTCCTTTTGGAACGTAGATAAATACACCATCCTGAGCGAATGCTGTATTCAATGCAACCAACCCTTCGGTTGAGTTATCAGCAATGGCATTATAGTGTTTCGAAACAATCTCGGGATACTTAACTGATGCTTCGGCAAGGCTGCCAAAAATAACTCCATTATCGAGCCTCTTAAGCTTATCTCCCTTAGGAAGATAGAAGCCGTTAAGTACAAGAGCTAAATCTGTGCCTATCTCAGGGATATCGCAGCGGAATATATCATCGATTTTAAAGGTAATATCCTTTGGGGTAAAATATTTCTCAAGATCCTGAGTAAACAAAGGCTCTATCTTTGAATACTTGTACTTCTCGTTCTTCGTATCAGGAATTCCAAGCAGGTTAAAGTTCTCAATTGCTGCTTGTCTTCCACGATTAAGAATGGTGGTAGAATTATCGGTAATAAGATCAAGGTTGCTTAGATACAAATCTACCAACTCCTCCTTGACCGATATTGTTGTTATCTTACTCATATCAATTCGTTTTAATGTTAAATAGACAAAATAAGGTGCCTATTCACCATTTTTAATCCAATCGTAGCCTTTCTCTTCAAGTTCAAGGGCAAGCTCTTTCCCTGCGCTCTTCACGATACGACCGTTATATAAGATGTGTACATGATCAGGAACGATATAATCGAGTAAGCGTTGATAGTGTGTTATCACTATTGAGGCATTATTGGCAGTCTTTAGCTTATTCACTCCATTGGCTACAATTCGAAGTGCATCGATATCTAAACCCGAATCCGTTTCATCTAATATTGAAAGCTTCGGATCGAGCATTGCCATTTGGAAAATCTCGTTCTTTTTCTTTTCTCCTCCAGAGAAACCTTCGTTAACCGAACGGTTGGTTAGGGCAGAATCTATCTCAACCAGTTCCTTTTTCTCGCGCATCATCTTTAAGAAGTCTGCTGGCGAAAGAGGCTCTAATCCTCTATACTTACGCTGCTCGTTTACCGCTGCTTTCATAAAGTTTACCATGCTTACGCCTGGTATCTCAATGGGATATTGAAAACTTAGAAACAACCCTTCGCGCGAACGATCTTCTGGAGCAAGTTCGAGTAAATTCTTACCGTTGAAAGTAACCTCACCATGAGTTACCTCAAAAATTTCTCTTCCGGCAAGAACTGCTGCTAAAGTGCTTTTGCCCGATCCATTTGGACCCATAATAGCATGAACTTCGCCCGCATTAATCTCTAGGTTAATACCTTTTAATATCTCTTTGCCTTTAATATTGGCGTGTAAATCTTTTATCTTGAGCATGTTATTTATTGTTACCTTTAATATTCTGTTATTTTGAGTTACTCCTTTATGTTTTCATTAAAAAAAATTATCCCACACTACCCTCTAGGCTAATCTGAAGCAATTTTTGCGCCTCAACGGCAAATTCCATGGGCAGCTTATTGAGAACCTCTTTGGCGTAGCCATTAATAATCAGCCCTACAGCATCCTCAGTAGAAAGGCCTCGTTGGTTACAGTAAAAAATCTGATCTTCGCCAATCTTCGATGTTGTTGCTTCGTGTTCAACTATCGCGGTTGGGTTATCGACTTCGATATACGGGAATGTATGAGCTCCGCACTTATCGCCAAGAAGTAAGGAATCGCATTGCGAGAAGTTTCGAGCATTTTCGCCTCCCTTAAGAACCTTTACCAACCCACGGTAGCTATTATTGCTAACCCCTGCAGATATACCTTTTGATACAATTCTGCTACGAGTATTTTTACCAATGTGGATCATCTTAGTCCCTGTATCGGCCTGTTGATGGTTATTTGTTACAGCAACAGAATAGAACTCTCCATAAGAGTTATCGCCTAAAAGGATGCAACTCGGGTATTTCCATGTGATAGCAGAACCTGTCTCAACCTGAGTCCATGATATCTTACTACTCTTTCCTCTGCAAATTCCACGCTTGGTTACGAAGTTGTAAATCCCCCCCTTGCCGTTCTTATCGCCTGGGTACCAGTTTTGGACTGTAGAGTATTTAACCTCAGCGTTGTCGAGCGCAACAATTTCTACAACAGCTGCATGCAGCTGGTTCTCGTCGCGCATTGGAGCTGTACAACCTTCGAGATAACTTACATAACTATCGGCTTCTGCAACAATAAGAGTACGCTCAAATTGCCCTGTATTTTTTGCGTTAATCCTGAAATATGTGCTCAGCTCCATTGGGCAACGAACACCTTTAGGTATATAGCAGAAAGAACCGTCGCTAAACACTGCGCAATTCAATGTTGCAAAAAAGTTATCGGTATAAGGAACCACTGATGCTAAATACTTTTTGATAAGATCAGGGTGGTTCTTAATCGCCTCGCTCATTGAACAAAAAATTATGCCATGTTCAGATAGAGTTTCGCTAAAAGTTGTCTTAACAGATGAACTGTCCATTACAGCATCAACAGCAACTCCTGCAAGGAGCTTTTGTTCGTTGAGAGGTATTCCCAGTTTTTCAAAAGTTTCCTTTAGCTCAGGATCAATCTCATCGCTGCTATTCGGATCCTTCTTACGTGGTGCAGCATAGTAAATGATTTCTTGGTAATCAATTTCGGGAATATTTAGGTGAGCCCACTGGGGCATTTCCATTGTTAGCCAGTGTCTGTAAGCCTTTAAACGAAATTCAAGCATCCATTCGGGCTCCTCCTTTTTTGCAGATATCATCCTCACAACATCCTCACTAAGCCCTTTAGGAATAGTATCTGTTTCAATATCTGTAACAAAGCCATACTTGTAATCGCCAGAAGTTACCTGGTCTAATATTTTATCCTGCTCGTTAGCCATTTGAGTTTAATTGTTTCTTTTGTTAATCAACAAACAGAACCTTACATTGTTTGTTCAATTCGTGTGATTTATATCCTAATATAGAATTAATCTAATTAAGCGCAAAGATATTTACTTTGATTGGATTGGAAAATGATTTTTTGAATATCTCTATTAAAAAAAGTGAAAAATCCCTACCGGTTTAGTAGGGATTGATTGAAATATTTGTTAATCGCGTGTTGTCTCAACGTAGTAAAAGGGAACATTTGCCATATCAGAGAGTTCCTCACCTGCCTCGCGCAGTTCGTCATCATCTGCATCGTAGTACCAGTATATTTTCAGCGGAAAACCATCTTTCTGAAAACCATTAAGCATTATAATAATGTCGTAAATGAATTTTGCTGAGGAAGAGTTAAAGTAAACAAACTTAAACTTAAAAGAAAAAGGTTCGCTGTTAAGATTCAATGATTTATTATTTGCAAGAGAAAGATTTAACTCATCTAACCACTGAATTATAGGGTAATAAAAGTCACGTACATTTTCAGGCCTCGAATATCCGCTAATTTCAAGGACACGAGTATCGATGTTAAAATCGACTGTTGGTGATACTGTTGTTCCGTTAACGAAATAAGATTTCATTTAATAATTTCTTTCTTGCAATATACTAATTTTCGACTGCTAAGTATTACGTGTTATATAAGAATATGTTATGCTATATAAATAATATTGATTAACGTATAAATCTCATTGACCATCACCCCAAAAAACAAAGTGAGTTAAAAAAAGCCCCGTAATAATCTATACGGGGCTTTTTTAGGTTTAGGTTTGATAGGGTATAAAGTTAAATGGGTATCCAAGCATATCCGAAATCTCCTCTCCAGACTCTTGAATTTCATCATCCCCTTCCTCATAGTACCAATTAATGAGAATTTCGTTTCCTCTAGAATGATATTTCATAAATTCAAGAAGAATATCAAGAATAAACTTTGATGAGGCCGAGTTGAAGTAGGTCATCCTAAGGTTGACCGTTAGTGTGTTTTTATTATAGTCAATATTCCTGCTAAGCACGTTATCGCTGTACTCATCGAGCCATTTAAGGATAGGCCTATAAAAACCTATAACGTTCTCGGGTCTTGAAAAACCAGAGATCTCGAAAAGATTATTCTCAGGATCGAAGTTTATTTTTGGAGTAAACTCCGTGGGTTCGATAATAAGGGAATCCATATTCTTTCCTTTATTTTGAGTGTTGAGAAATCAAAACATTTAATGTAAAATACGAATACTTGTCGTTAACTGCAGTAAATGTGTAATTTACTTTATTCTCGGACACTTTCGCAATATTGATAATTCCAAGACCTGCTCCACCTTTTGGTGATACATTCCCACTTAAAATGGTATTCTTGTACAAATCTTTTAATCCATCTTTATCGAGGGAGTTGACCTTATCGAGTTTCCCCTTGAGTAAAGATACTTTATGGTTTAATATTGAATTAGATATGAATAGTGAAATGTGTTGCGAGTCAATAAGCAATGAAAATTTTGGCATATTTTCTTTATCTTCAGCTATGGTATCCTGATGCTTATAAATATTTTCCAAACTCTCAACCATAGCGGCATATACCTTCTTTCGAATGGTTATATTCATGCCACGTTTATCAAGTAGGGTGGCCATTTTGTTAAGTAAAATACCAATTTCCTCGTAACTTAAAGGTCCAAAGTGCCTTAGTAACTCTTCGTTAGCAATTTCTACTTCTCCCATTTTCTATAATAAAGATTGCAAAGTATAAAAACTTCGTTAAAAAAAACTATTTTGGTTTAAAATCTTTATAAAAACTTTTCACTATAGTAACCAATGAACAATTTACTCGTATTTTCTCATAAAGATAATATTCCTTTTGATAAAGTGGCTTTAAAGCTTGACGAAAATAAAAAACGTGAACTAAAATTGGTTTTTAAAAATAAAATTATAGTAAATTTCTATTATTATTCATATTTGCACCCAGATAGTAGTCATAAAAAAGGGTGCGAAAATCGCACCCTTTTTAACTATTTATTGAGAATGGCTATTTAACAATTTTAAGTTCACTGATTAGATTAGTTGCCCCTCCAAGTTTATCAATCACAAAAAGCACATAGCGAATATCGACGTTGATAGTTCTTTGCAATTCGGGTTCAAAAGCAATATCGCTACTCATGGCTTCAGAGTTACCATCAAAAGCCAATCCTAGTAACTCTCCCTTAGCATTCATAATTGGGCTACCTGAGTTACCTCCAGTGATATCGTTATTTGATAGGAAGCATGTTACAATCTCGCCATTCTGAGCATATTGCCCATAGTCCTTGTTGTTATAAAGTTCTTTAAGCTTTGCTGGAACTTCAAATTCCCAACTGTCGGGATTTTCCTTTTGCATTACTCCCTTAAGAGTAGTGTAGTGTTCATAAAGAACTCCATCTTTGGGTCGATAGTTCATCACCTTTCCATAAGTTAATCGAATGGTTGAGTTGGCATCTGGATAGTATGCCTTTTGAGGGTTTTTCTCTAATAGTCCTCCGATATAGAATCGTTGACCTTTTGCAATATCAGCATTAAACTTCATTAAGGTTTGAGCGAAAGCTTTAGACTTTTCGGAAACGGTTGCTGATGCAATAAAAGCAGGATCTTTTAATAAAATATCTTTTGAAGGATTATCAAGAAATGCATTTAACTTGTCAAGACTAACGAACATTGATTTTGCATAAAGATCGGCAACATATTTCTCAAAATTCTTACCATATTTAGTTTTTAGTTCAATCATGAATGATGGGTAGAACTCCTTTTCAAGATCATCGTTTATCAAACGAAGCATTGCTGCTGCAACCTTTTGGTCTGTTGGTGCATTATAATCTTTATAAAATGCTTTGGCATTTTCTTTGATTTTATTGATTTCAGCCTTTATTTTCTCCTGATCAGGTGTTGCATTTGAAAGTAATCCTGCAAGATTTGATGTAGAACCTGCTATATTAAAAATTTCAATACCACGGAAACATTCTCCATAATAACCAGATACAGTTAGTAGAGTTTTTCTTTCCTTAACGGCATTACCAATTAACAAAAGAGCATTGCCATACTTTGCTTTACGCTGCTCACTAGCATTTACCCAGTTCATGAATTCTGCTTCTTGGGCTGCTTTAAGATCAACAACTTTTAAACGGCCCAAAGCTTCAATCTCAGCCATCGATTTTTTCCAATAGTTGCTTGAACCTGCGTATTTAGCCGAGTATTGAATTCTAACTTTATCATCGGCAAGCATATCGGCTAACATGATATCCTGACGGATACCACGAACCTTAACACGAATAGGATCTGAAACATTGATTATCTCATCAACCTCGTATGAAGTAGCATATCGTTGAGTTCTACCAGGGAAACCAACAATCATAGTAAAATCACCTGGTTTAACACCTTTTAAGGAAATAGGAAGGAAATGCTTAGGTTTTAAAGGGACATTCTCAGCAGAATATTCAGCGGCTTTTCCATCTTTGCCAGCATAAACACGAAATACGCTAAAGTCACCAGTATGACGTGGCCACATCCAGTTGTCGGTATCGCCACCAAATTTTCCAATTGATGAAGGGGGTGCGCCAACGAAACGTACATCTTTGTAAACTTCAAATACCATTAAATAATATGTATTTCCTCCAAAGAACGAACGTACAAAAGCCTCATAGTTTGTTCCCTTTTTAGCATTATCGGCAATTTCCATAGCAACCTTACGGATTGCATCACCTCTTTTAAGTTCGGGAAGAGTATCGCTAACTGTTTTAAGAACCTGTGCAGTAACATCTTCTATTCTAACAAGAAATGTTGCAGTTAATCCTTCGCAGGGCAACTCTTGATCCTTAGATTTAGCCCAGAATCCATCTTTTAGGTAATCGTTCTGAACACTGCTAAGTTTTTGGATTGAAAAATAGCCACAGTGGTGGTTTGTAAAAAGTAAACCTTCGCCTGATACTATTTCGCCTGTACATCCACCACCAAATTGGCAAATTGCATCTTTTAAACTTGGCTTGTTTAAATTGTATATGTCTTCAGGAGTTAATTTCATCCCCTGCTTTTTCATATCATCATACGATTTGTTGAGCAGGTTAAGCAACCACATGCCTTCATCGGCCTTGGTATAGCTGTTGAAAATAAGCATTATACCAACGAAAAGTGTTAGAACTTTTTTCATTATTTTTAGTTTAGTTGTATTAAAATGAATTTGTCAAATTTAGCTATATAGACTTTAAAAACTATGTACGGTTTAATTAAAAACCTCTAAAAAAGTTTTAATTGGTTATCAAAAAGTTTATATGAAAGCCTATGATGTGGGGTTACACCATAATTCATAATGGCCATTCGGTGATTTTTTGTTGGGTAACCCTTATTTTTAATCCAACCATAATTTGGATATTCTGAATGAAGTTTATCCATATAATCATCGCGAAATGTTTTGGCCAGAATAGATGCTGCCGCAATTGACATATAGATTGAGTCGCCTTTTACAATGCATTGGTGAGGAATATTTGGAAATGGTTTAAACCGATTTCCATCAATTAATAGCAGTTCAGGTTTAACTTTCTTTAGGGCTGCAACCGATTTATGCATCCCTAGTATTGAGGCGTTTAAAATGTTAATCTTATCTATTTCCTCGTTGGATATTTGCTGTACAGAATAATCTAATGCTTTTTCAATTATTATATCTCTTAATACCAAGCGTTGCTTATGGGTCAAAACCTTCGAATCGTTTAAAGTAGGATTTGAAAAACTTGAAGGTAAAATAACTGCTGCTGCAAAAACAGGCCCAGCCAGACAGCCTCGTCCAGCCTCATCGCAACCCGCTTCAATTGTGCCCGTTCTATAAAATGGCTTAAGCATTTTTATCTGTATTATAAGCCTTCATTGCACTATCATATAAAGCATTTGCCGTATAATCCCAGTTAAATTTATCGCGCTGCATACGAGCACCCTGAATTAGCTCCGCTCGAAGGTTTTCATCGAAGCTAATTAAAACCATGCCTTTGGATATTGAATCTATGTCAAATGGATCAACGTAAATAGCAGCATTTCCAGCAACCTCGGGAATTGATGTACAATTTGAAGCTAAAATGGGGATATCACAATTCATGGCCTCCAGCAATGGAATCCCAAATCCCTCGTAGTAAGAAACAAAGGTTAATGCATGGGCTGCCCCTATTATCAAACTCAACTTTTCAACCTGTAACCTTCCTGTAAATATTACATCATCTTTATATTTTAATGAATTATATACTTTCATCATGGTTGTTGTTCCATACATCTTATCGCCAACGATAACAAGCTTAACATCCGATTGATTATTTGTTTTAAATAAATCGAAAGCCTGTAGTAAACGAGTAATGTTTTTTCGAGGATTAAATGCGCCGACAAATACAAAGTATGGGCTTCCGTTCGTTAAACCATTCCTTATCTCTTTAGCTTCTTTTAGAGTTAATGGCTTATATAAGCTATTTGCTCCATTCCATGCAACATCAATTTTGTTATGATCGATCTTATAAGACTTAGCAATATCAAACTTCGAGAACTGACTAACAGTAACTATTCTCGCCGATTTGTGAGCAAATTTTGGGAAATAGTGGTTATAATACTTTCTTACAAAAAAAGGCAGTGCCTTGGGATAATGAAAGAAGTTAATATCGTGAATAACGGCAATTTGAGGGATATTTGTTTTTAATGAAATAAAACCATCAGTTGAAATAAAAATATCGATATTATTATTTTCAATAAATTTTCGAACAGAATATTCGAACCAAGTATACCAAAGAAGTGGATGACGAGCTTGAGGGTAAAGAACAACTGGCTTAATGTTGCTTGAAAAAATAAATCCTGTGTCAAATGCTCTATCGAATAAAAAGAAAAATTCATGCTCAGGATGATTTAAAGTGATTCGCTTCATGGTTTCGTAAGTAAACCAACCAATTCCCTCTAATTTATCTTTTAACAATAAGCGTGTATTAATGGCAATTCTCATTCCTTCACATTTGCTTCAAATTACATCATTTTTGAATTAATTTGCAAGGTTTAGTGGTTTAGGGTTGGAATTGAAGCAACCTTTTATCTACATTTGGGATAATTCATTCTCATTGTTTTTGTGAAGCGAAAATTTGCAATAAACCTTTTTCTACTCCTTTTGCTTAACCTTTTGGTAAAGCCTTTTTGGATATTTGGCATTGATCGAACAGTCCAAAATATGGTGGGTGCAGGCGAATACGGTCTTTTTTACTCACTATTCAATTTTTCGTTACTGCTTAACATTATTCTTGATTTTGGCATTACAAACTTTAACAATAGGGAGATTAGCCGACACTCCCAACTTCTTCCAAGGTACTTCCCGAATATAGTTATCATAAAATTTTTACTTGCTATTGCCTATGGTTTGATATGCTTAATCGTTTCTTTGGCTCTTGGTTACGATAGTAGACAATTATACCTGCTTTCGTTTCTTGTGCTTAACCAATTTCTTGCATCGTTCGTTTTATATTTACGCTCAAACCTTAGCGGACTTCAACTCTTCAAAACCGACAGCTTAATTTCAGTGCTCGATAGGTCGCTGATGATAGCAATTTGTAGCCTTCTTATTTGGGGCAACTTTTACAATATTCACTTCTCCATTGAATTGTTCATTTATGCGCAAACCCTATCCTATTCAATTACATTAGCAATTACCTATGTTATTTTGCAAACAAGAATTGAATCCGCAAAATATAAATTTGATAAGGTTTTTGCCCTAACCATAATTAAACAAAGCGTCCCTTTCGCCTTACTCATTCTTTTAATGAGCCTATATAGCAGAATAGATAGTGTAATGCTTGAAAGAATCCTCCCCGACGGAAAGGTCGAATCAGGAATTTATGCGCAAGCATTTAGAATAATTGATGCAGCGAATATGCTCCCATTCCTTTTTGCAGGACTTCTACTACCTATGTTTTCGAGAATGATAAAGAATCAGGAGCCTATTCAACCCTTAGTAGGTTTTGCTTTCGTTCTCCTTTTTATTCCAACATTTGCCATTGCATCAGCATGTATAACTTATCGAACCGAGCTGATGCAACTCCTATACCATCAGCATACCTCTGAATCATCAGTTCTATTGGGCATTCTGATGTTATCGTTTTTGATGATATCAATAAACTACATTTTTGGAACACTTTTAACAGCTAATGGAAGTATTAAGCAGCTTAACTATATATCGCTACTTGGAGTATTTATCAGTCTGACTATTAATTTAATACTAATACCTTACTATAAATCAATTGGTGCCGCAATTGCCAACCTTGCTACACAAGTTGTTGTTTCATCTATTCAGGTAGTATTAGCTTACAAATACTTCAACTTTAAAATAGCAATTAAAAAAATTACTATTTATTCATTCTATATCCTACTCTCAATTGCATTTATAATACTATTCAAAGTATTTGTACAAGACTGGATTATTGGTTTTATATGCTCTTTATTAACAACCCTTTGCTTGAGCTTAGCTTTTAAAATTGTTAGTGTAAAAGAGTTGTTTTTGATTATTTATAAAGAGTAGGAATTTATTCATTAAAGATAATATCTTTATTTTTCTTGCTGATTTGTAGCCCTTTCCATTACTTTCAATCTTTGGTTCTGTATTTCCACCTAAAACCAAACAATTTCGCTATTCTTTTATTAGATTAGCAATTCATAATACTGAAACCAAAACTATGAAGAAAATTTTTGTAATCGGAGCAGGTTTATCTTCATCAGACCTGATAAAATATCTGTTAGATAACGCATTAAAACATGATTGGTCTGTAAAAGTTGGCGATCTTTCATTAGAGCTAGCTAAAAGCAAAATTAACAATCATCAAAAAGGTCAAGCAATTCATTTCGATATTAATGATAGCAAGCAGCTAAAGACAGAGGTTGCATGGGCTGATATAGTTGTATCGCTTTTACCAGCATTTATGCATCCCATCGTTGCAAAAGAGTGTGTAAGCCAAGGAAAACATATGGCAACTGCTTCGTATGTATCCGAAGCGATGAAAGCACTTGACGCTGAAGCAAAGCAGAAAGGTATAACACTACTTAACGAGCTAGGTGTTGACCCAGGAATCGACCATATGTCGGCAATGAAAGTTATTGATGAGATTCGTGAGAAAGGTGGTAAATTACTTGGCTTTATAAGCAATACAGGTGGACTTATTGCTCCCGAAAGCGACAATAACCCTTGGAATTACAAGTTTACTTGGAATCCACGTAATGTAGTTCTTGCTGGACAAGGTGTTGCTCAGTTTATTGAGAATGGTCAGTATAAATTTATCCCATATCACAGGCTTTACTCAAGAGCAAGAAAATTCTCTGTTCTAAACTATGGTGATTTTGAGATGTACCCAAATAGGGATTCCCTTCAGTATCGCGAAATATATGATCTTAAAGATATACAAACTTTAATCAGAGGAACACTTCGCAAAGCGGGATATTGCAAAGCATGGAATGTTTTTGTTCAACTTGGTGCCACTGATGATACATATAAAGTTCCTAATAGCGAGAACCTAACCTACAGAGGATTTATCAATAGCTTCCTTGCGTATGATCCAAAACTTTCAGTTGAAGAAAAAATAAAACGTGAAATTGCTGAAACCAATGATCCTGTTGTATTTGAGAAACTTCGTTGGTTAGGGATTTTTGAGGAGAAAAAAGTAAACCTTTCTAATGTGAGCCCAGCTCAAATTCTTCAGAAAATTTTAGAGGAAAAACTGTGTCTTGAACATAATGATAAGGATATGATTGTAATGCAACATATCTTTGATTATGAGCTGAGTGGCAAAAAATATCATCGCACCTCTTCTATGGTAATTATTGGTAAAGACACTGTTCACACGGCCATGTCGATTACAGTTGGTACTCCGTTGGCTATTGCTATTAAGCGAGTACTTACAGGTGAACTGCAAGAAAAAGGTGTTGTTATCCCTACAAAACCTTCGGTTTACAAACCAATACTAATGGAGCTGGAAGAATACGGAGTTAAATTTATTGAAGAGGAAGAGGAAGTCTAATATATCCGATTAAAAAAGTTAAGAGCTCTGATTCATTTATGATTCAGAGCTTTTTTTAAAATGCTAAATAAAAATCAGCAGTTAACTTTTTATACTCATCGGTATATTCCTCGTCTGATGAATGAATAAATATTGTACTATCTGGTAACCGATTTTTATGGAACGAAAACTCCGTTAATATCCTTATAATAGGTTTATCGGGTTTTGTTTGAACATAGTGCTTCCGATTACAGTAAAGTCCATAGTTTACTGCTTCTGCTATAAGAATATTCCCCTCGGTATAAGGAAGTATGGCGCAAAAGCGACCTTCGGGCGCTAAAAGGGTTTTTACTCCATTGAGCAAATCGGAATTTGGTAGTTCGTCGGTATGCCTTGTTAATGTTCGCTCGGGCGATGGTGATTTAAGCGATTTATTAAAGTATGGTGGGTTTGAAACAATCAAATCAAATTTTGATTTACTTGTTGATGTGAAGTCCTGTAACGACATTGGGTCGATTGTCATTCTGCTGCTCCAAGGTGAATTCTCAAAATTATGCTTTGCCTGCAAAGCAGACGCATGGTCGATTTCAACGGCATGAATAGTGGCATTAAGCCTTCGCTGAGCTATCATTAATGCAATAACACCAGAGCCAGTACCAATATCTAATGCTGAATTTACATTTTCAACATCAACCCAAGCACCAAGCAAAACGCCATCGGTACCAACTTTCATGGCCGCAGACTCCTGCTTTATCAAAAAATGCTTAAATCGAAAGTAGCTCTTACCCATAATTTATCTCAAAACTTCTCGTTAACGCCTAGCCCAAAAAGGGCAAAGTCGTATTTTACAGGATCGTTAATATCAAATTCACGCAGATTTCTGGTCAGCTCTTCAACCGATTTCCAATCGTTCTGATTTCGATTCAGCAACCCTAGCGCTCGAGCAACTCTACCCGAATGGGTATCTAAAGGCATCATTAATGCTGAGGTTGGAATGTTTTTCCATAAGCCAAAATCAACCCCTTCGCTTGTTGGTCTAACCATCCATCGTAAAAACATGTTCTTTCGGGTAATTAAGGTAGCATATTAATCAAAATTTATCAATTCATCTTTATTCAATTCTATTATTGTACCAG
>JBPXJX010000188.1:0-6566 GCA_051715525.1 Bacteroidales bacterium | reverse complement strand
TTTTAAAGTGATTAAATATCTTAATTGAGCAAAATTTATTTATAATCAAAAAATCAACCTCCATCTTACTAGTTGTGATATACTTATCAATTGATTTATCAAAAGGAATAGCGACTATCTTATTATTGAAACTAATTATTGAAATACCTTTTTGCGTGAAAATATGGTTGTTTTTTTTCTTTGATACTGAATCGAAAGGATTAAAAACCTCAACAGATGACCTATTGCTAACCTTTGATATATAAGTCTTGATAAAAAAATCATATTTCACTCTAAAATCCTTCTTAGTTGTATCATTATCAATAAACATAAGATTTTCGCCTAAACGTAAACTTACTAAAGATTTTTTGGCAATATTGAAAACTACAATCTCCTTTGTTTTAACCTTTTCGACACTATATACAATATTTGTGATAAGAAACAGAACAAGCAAAGAAAGTCCGATAATAGCATACCTCCCCCGCTTTGTGATTAGTAAAAAAGCAATAACAATAGCAACTAGAAATAGGATAATCATCTGAAAAGAGGATATGTTTAAACCTTCTGAAACTGAAAAGGGCAACTTTTCTACAAACTCAAGCCCATGATTTAACCAGCTAATACATATTGATAACGCTTTGCCGACATAAAACGAGAGCCATTGAAAAGGCGATACAATTATCAACAAAACAGATAGATACAATGCTATTGTTGACAAGGGAATTGCAACTAAATTAGAAAGCAGAAAATAGTTAGGAAACTGTCCAAAGTAAAAAAGTGTTAGTGCCAGAGTACCTACCTGAGCTGCAATTGATACAGCAATTAACGACCAAACTTTGTCGAGTGCCCAATTCTTAAAAAATGTAACCTTATAAACAAAGGGGTAAAAGAAAACTATTGAAAGCACTGCTAAGTATGATAATTGAAATCCAATATCAAATAGATTATAAGGGTTAATAACCAATAAAACAAATGCAGAAGAAGCCAACGTATTATAAATATTAGCCTTTTGATAAAAAAAGTCGCCAATTACTAAAAAAGAAAACATCAGCGCCGAACGTTGAACACAGGGTGGTAATCCAGTTAGTAAAGCAAAAAACCACAAAAAGCAGAGTAAAATTATTGCTTTAATTGCTCTTGTGTAAACCTTTCTATTTAGAAATGAGAGCAAAAACGAAATAAGAATATAGAGTATCCCAACATGTAACCCTGAAACGGACAAAATGTGCATTGCCCCTGAACTGGAGTAAACTTGCCTCAACTCATCGTCCAATAAATCCTGATAGCCAAGAGTCAAAGCTGAAGCAACAGCGAGTTCGTCACCTGATAGCCCTGACTCCTTGAATAGAGTAACTAACCTATTTCTTAAGTTAAGGGCAGTGCATTTTACAGCATTTCCATCAAAGCCAATGGCTGTCCATTTCTCTTTTATAACAAAAGCTGTTAATAGAATACCTCGGTTTGACAAATACTTTTTAAAATCAAATTGATCGGGATTTCCTTGCTGAATCACCTCTTGAGGCTTTAACTCAGCAGCAACTAGGGCCCCATACCTTAACTTGCTTGCAAGGCTATCGCCTAAATCGAAGTACACAAGTATATTATCATTAACGCTCCACCACGAACCCGATGAATAAACAGAACAAACTTCGGCTGTTACCCTAATTGACTTAGCTCTTACTTGAGGATTATCGAGCAAGCGAAGCACCATTTTATTTGATGTTTCAATCTCAACCTTACTATTTATAGGTTGTTTAAGTGCAAGTAATGCGCCAAAGTAGACAAGGGAGATATTTAAAATTACCCCAAACACCCACCTAAACGCCCACTTAGACGAGTAATTGTAGCCCAAAAACAATGCAGCCAAAAGGAATAAAGCCACTATGTAGTTCCACCACGAATTATTAATAAAATCAAGAAAATACTGGCATATTATTCCTAAAAGAAGCGGGAGTAATAATTTAATAAAAGGGACCTCTTTAGCTGTAATAGGCAAACTCATGATGAATAGTTCTTCATTCTATCATCAAGTTATAATATTTTATACAGAAAAAAAAGAGAAAATAAAAAATCCCTCCTAAAGAGGGATGGATATCTAAAAAAATGTGAAACTACTTTGTAATTTTAAACTTATAGTCGATATCAAATTTACCTTTTGAAATAGAGTTCAACTTCCCTCCTAACAGCTTTCGCCGAAGCACCGATAGCCTATCAGTAAACAGTACTCCTTCCAAATGATCATATTCGTGTTGAATTATTCTTGCAGCATAGCCATCAAAAACTTCGTCATGCTCTTTAAAATTCTCATCGAGGTATTGTATTCTGATCTTTTCCTCTCGTTCCACCTCTTCTCTCATATTTGGAATGCTTAAGCAACCTTCTTTAAAAAGTTTTTTGTCTCCAAAGCGTTCAACAATCTTTGCATTTACAAATACCTTTTTGAAGTCTTTTAAAGCTGGTTCATCTTCTTCCATTGGCGATGCATCGATAACGATAACACGAATTGATAATCCAATTTGAGGTGCGGCCAAACCAACACCATCAGAATGGTACATTGTTTCGAACATATCCTCAACTAGCTGTTTAAAATCAGGATACGAAGAATCAATATCAGCTGCGATTTTTCGTAAAACAGGTGAACCGTAAATATATACCGGACGAATCATAATTACTTAAATTTATTTAAAACTAATGCTTTCCATATAGGATTGCAATATTATTGTAGCGCTAATGGTATCGACCAACGCTTTATTTTGTCTATCCTTTTGCTTCAACCCTCCATCAATCATTGTTTGAAATGCTATTTTAGAGGTGAATCGTTCATCAACTAATTCAATTTTTAGGTTTGGAAAAACCTTTCGAATTCGATTAACTACTGGCTCAATATACTTAACAGCTTCGGATGGTTGATTGTTCATCTGCTTAGGTTGTCCAACTACAATCATCTCTACACTTTCCTTAGCCATATAATCTTTTAAAAAATCGACAACCGATGCTGTTGGGATTGTAGTTAACCCATTTGCAATAATCTTTAAAGGATCAGTTGCAGCAACACCTGTTCGCTTCCTCCCTATATCAAATGCAAGAATTCGTCCCAATAGAGGTTAGTTTTTTTGGTTTAAATCTGAGATTTTTGCAATAAGTTCTTCTCGCTTTAAAGGGTTTAAAGGCAGTTGAATGCCATTACTTAATTCTACAATATTATTATCTGTCTTAAGTATCCTTTTTGCTTTAAAAACATTTAACATATAATCTTTATGAATACGATAAAATCCTCTCTCAAATAGTTGTTCTTCAATTGCATTTAAATTATCGTCCAGTAGAGCTGAGGCACCATTCTCAAAAACAACTTTGAGTTTAGCACTTGTTAAATCGATATAAAGTACATCCCTTAAATCAATAAACTCATAGTTTCCATTAACAAAGACTACAAGTTTCTGAGGTATAATTTCTTTAAGATTTTCAAAAAGAACATTATACTTACTTCTACTATTAAGATTAGCTTTAAGAGTTTCTGAAACCTTCTCAACGGCTTTGATAAGCTCTGTAATTTCAACTGGTTTTAATAAATAATCTACAGCACTATATTTAAATGCCTGAACAGCATAGTTATTATGTGCCGTTACAAATACAATTTCGAAGTTACAGCAGATGCTCTGTTCCAGAAACTCAAACCCTGAACCCGAAGGCATCTCGATATCTAGAAAAATAAGATTAGGTTTCAGTCTAATAGTGGCAGCTAAAGCCTCATCAACTGAACGAGCAACACCAACTATTTCAACTTGTTTACAAAATTGGCCAAGTAAAATCTCGAGAGATTTAACAGAAGCAATTTCATCGTCGACTATTAATGCTCTAAGCATAATTTGTAAAATAATTTGCTGGCAAAAGTATAAATTTTAACTATCAACACAGTTTAGTTACCAACATTTACTTTTACAACTTTTGGAAAAGTTATTGTAACTCTTGTTCCAAGAGGTTCGCCAACTGAATCAACTAAATCATCATATATAATGCTAAACTTTTCCTTGTACATCTGTCCAAGTAAATCAATTCGTTGTTGGGTAATTTGTGATCCTCTCGACTTGTGCTCTTTCTTCCGATTTAGGCTTATTTTATCAGCAACAGCCCTTCCAACCCCATTATCTTGTACTATACATTTCAACAAACTGGGTTCTTCATTAATAATTATCTTAATCCACCCATGCTGATCCTTTCTGAGTGAAATACCGTGCCAAATTGCATTTTCAACAAATGGTTGAATAAGTAGTGTTGGAATTTCATAATTTAGAATATTCTTATCAGAGCCATAATCAATTAAATATTCAAACTTATCTTCAAATCTAAGCTTCTCTAAATCAAGATACAATATCAATGCATCAAGTTCATCCCTCAAAGGAATTGCAGGATGTAAAGAATTATCAAGGGTAACTCTCATTAAACGTGCAAACTTTGTTAAGTACTTATGAGAGCTAATTGAATCTTTCTCAAGTATATAAAGCTGAATAGAATTTAATGTATTAAATATAAAATGAGGGTTCATTTGCTGCCTAAGCGACTGTTGTTTGTAAAGGTTGATATTCTGTAACAATTTATTTCTTCTGTGAATTGAATTTACTCGAAGCCGATAAAGAAAAAAAGTCAACCCTGAAAACATAAAGGCAATCAGCAATAAAAACCATATTCTTTTCCAAAATGGAGGATGTATTGTAAACTCAATAAAAGCAGGGTTGTTACTCCAAATCCCAATATAGCTTTGTGCTTGGACTTCAAATTTGTATTTTCCATTAATTAGGCCATTATACTGACAATTTGGTGTTTGGGTGTAATGCCAAGTAGAATCAATGCCAATCATCCGATAACGATAGTTTACCTTACCCACATTGCGATAAACAAATCCAATAAAATCTATGCTAAATGAGTTATTAGCATAATCAAAATGAAAGTTTTTCTGAGACAAATCAACCGGTTTATCCTTTACAATAAATTTTGTGATTGCAATTTTTGGGGGGGTAGTAAATTCCCCTATCTTATTTTTATTGAAGTAACAAATACCCAAAGGTGTTCCTAAATACACTGTATCATTATACTCACTAATCGAACTGATTTCATTGGTAAGTAGACCACTAGACTTTGTATAATTCTTTATGGTGTATCCATGTTTATCTATAATAACTCTCGACAAACCGTTACGAGTAGCGACCCAAACACTACTATTTTTGTAAACAAGTTGAGTAATAGAGTTTGATATAAGCCCATTATCCGTTGTTATTTTCGTTAATTTACTGCCCTTGCTAATAATTATACCATCGCCATTGGTTCCAATCCAGATTGAAGAATCTAAAGGATTACTGATTATGCTATAACTTGTTTGACTTAAACTTTTATCAACATCTCCCAAAAACTTAAAAACTCCATCCTTATATGTCCATATCCCACGAACAGTACATAACCACACTCTCTGTTCATTATCTTCAACTATGTCATATACCACCTCTTTAAAATTGCTTTCTATGTCTGATTTAAAAGTAATCTTATCATTAACAAACTTAATCAGGCCTTTTGTTGTTGCAATCCAATACCCTCCACTCCTACTATTAATTATACGCCTTGGAAAAACGAAATTATAGTCAGGCGAAAAATCAATTACTTTAGCTTTCTCATTTTCAATGTAAATTAGATTTGAGATAGAGCACACCCATAACTTATTACATGAAGTATCATTTAAGAAACTTCTAACAGAATTTTTTGGATTATAAGCAATTGGAGATTGGAAATAGCTAACATTTCCTTTTCGATCCAATTTATCAACAAAAGCAAATTCATATCCAACGTATAGGCCATTTTTATTAGCTAAAACTGCATTTACTCGACTATCGATGAATTTCTCAGAGTTTTCCTTCAAAACATTAATATTAGGGCAATAAAAAACCCCATCATTCAAGGTAGTAAACCAATAAGCCCCTTCGTTATCAAGCAAAACTGAAGAAACCTTACAATTTTCAAGCAAAGTCATTTTCGGCTTATCATTTATTCTTTTGCAGTCTAATAGTTCAACTCCTCCATCAGAATCTGAAATCCACAAATCATTTTGTCTATCAAGGTTTAACCAGATAAAAGTAGATTTCTCAACCTTAATTCTTTTTCGCTCAACTACTTCATTATCTTTAATTTTAGTCAAGGTACCATTAATAGCAACAAATATTGAGTTATCTTGTCCTTTTGCAAAAAAGATATGATACGGAGAGAACTGTGGATGAAATGACAGTCCAAAGTAATTGCTATATAACATTTCAAAATCACTGGAAATGCCATTAAATTTCAAGTTTCTACTAAAACTTGACCCAGTAAAAGAAATTAATATTTTGCCTTCAGATACCTCAAAAGCCTCAATTCCACAGTTTTCTTTATTAATAAATTTTCGAAAAACTCCATCGGGGCTAATACTAAACCGACTATCATATCTCATACTAAGATAAACAAAGTCGTTTTTATCAACATAAAAGCTGCATTTCACTGGCCCCCTTGTGCTTTGAGTGTGCTTTGCAATCAAGTCGTTATACTTATAAGGGAATAACCTTCCATTC
>JBPXJX010000187.1:0-3661 GCA_051715525.1 Bacteroidales bacterium | reverse complement strand
TAACAAATTATAACCTAGGTTTTATATAAAGTAAGTATCTATATCCTTACTCCCATTAAAACAACATCGTCGATACGCGGTGAATCGCCATGCCAATCGAGTAGGTTTTTATGTAACCTGTCGCGTTGTTCATCCATAGGTAGTTTATGAATCTCAAGTAATAAATCTTTCAAATTCTTAATCATAAACTTACGCTGATCGGGTCCGCCAAATTGATCAGCATACCCATCTGAGAAGGTGTAAATGCAATCGCCGGGCTCGAGTTGTATCGTTGTAGTTGCAAATGGTTCGTTGGCACGCATGTGAATGCCAATTGGCATCTTATCACCTTTAATGTGCTCAAGCACTTCTCCTCGAATATGAATTATCGGGTTATTTGCTCCCGAGAACTCTAGCGTATTTGTTGTTTCATCGATAACATAAATGGCTATATCCATACCATCTTTGCTGCCGCCAACTTCACCGGTTTGATGCAGCGCATGTATGATAGAAGCCCTTAGCTGATTGAGAATATCACCAGCATGGTTCCAAGCACCTTTATTAACAATTTGGTTGATGAACGACATCCCGAGCATGCTCATGAATCCACCAGGCACACCGTGCCCAGTGCAGTCTGCAACAACACAAATCTTTTTATTGCCAACTTTTGATACCCAGTAAAAATCACCACTTACAATATCGCGAGGTAGGAAGAGAATGAAATAATTATCGAAGATCTGGTCTATTTGCTCGTTAGGAGTTAGAATTGCACCTTGTATTCGACTAGCATAATGTATGCTACTCTTGATCTCTTCGTTTTGAAGCGATATTTTTTCTTTTTGACCCTCGATTTCATCTTTTTGAGCTACAACCTCAGCGGTTCGCTCCTTGACAATTTTTTCAAGTTCTTCCTTCTCTGCAATAAGCCTACGAGTATTCCACCGGATAAACATCCAAAGCACTATAATAAACAAAATAGCATACAAAATCCAAGCTACAATAGTTCTATACCAAGGAGGAGCAATTGAGAATTTATATTCTGCAATAGTACTTTCAGTACCATAAATATTCCTTGCCTTAACCTTAAAAGTATATTTACCTTCCCTTAAATTTGTATAAGTTGACTTTGCCTCTTTATTCCATAACGACCAGCTATCGTCAGCCCCTTCGAGGAAATAGCTAAACTCTGTATCTTCCTCTTTTTCGTAGAAAGTAGCGCTATATTCAAACGCTAACCTATTGAATCGATAAGGAAGTTTTAGTATTTGTTCTGGGTTTTGAATTTCAGTTACGATATTTCTATTTTTATCGTCTACTTTGAAATAGTTACCAAAGAATAGTACGGAATCATTTCTAGTTGTAACTTTTCTGACTAGCGCATTATAGGGTAATGTATAATTACGTTTAACGTTAGGATTATAGCTATACAGCTCTTTAGCGCAGCTAATCCAAATAATGCCATTATCGTTATAAACAGCATCGCTAAACTTATTAGGTAATCTTTTGAATGGTAAGTCCATTATAGAATACTTCCCAGATGCACTATCCTTTTGAGCGAATTCAATGCTGTAGCTATCGTTTTTTTGACTTGCTAAAACAAAACCATTTTTAGCAGGAATCATCTTATATACATTGTAATCGAATGTAAAAGCTGGGTCGTCTGGCAATCCTGTTTTTAAGAATTTATTATTTGTGTAATCAAAGGTATATAACCCTTTATTGGTACCAAAATAGATAGTATTATCAAAGTTAATAACTTGAATTTCATTGATTGTTGGAAGCCCACTCTCAACACCATACACCTCCATTTTGGTATTACTGTCACTAAGCCTAATAAGTCCATTAACATAAGTACCTAGCCAAAGATTTCCTTTACTATCTTCTGCAATACTTTTAATATTAAATCCTATTTCTTTTTCAAAATACCTTTTTTCTTTATAAAGCCTCCATTTACCATCGACAAAATCAACGGCAGTGATTCCTGCTCTTTCGCCAATATATACCTTATTAGGATTTATTTTGGATTGATAAACCTTGTAAGCAAAGATTGTTATTTGATCTTTAAAACTATTGCTGATTGATGTTATTTTCCCGCTTTCGTTCACCTCGTATAGACCACTATCGGAACCAATTAGTAAAGTTTTTTTACCATTAACAGGGTTGTTAAAGATTGAAAATGACCAAACTGTATTTGTAATTTCAGTGGGAGCAAATTTTATAAATCCATTCTCTATTGTTTGAACAAACAGCCCAGTCATTGTTCCAACATAAAGTTTGTTGTTATAGCGAATTACATCCATTATTAGTCCGTTTAACCCAGATTCTTCGCCAAATCTTCTGATTGAGGACTGAATTTCAGCCTTTGAGATGCCATAGAAATGGGTAAGCCAAATTGGATCAGAAGTGTTTTCGGATGATCTATAGATATAAGTAACTGAGCCATCTTTAAGACCTGTTTCAGTACTTAAAGCTTCGTTTGCACTGAAATCCTTATTCACATCTAATACTTTACAAAATTCTGCTTGTGGGAAGGCAAAGCTGTAATCACCTCCATTGCTAACAACAGCATGGTAAGGAATAGATTCATCAAGAAGTTGACTAATTAAATTATTTTTATCAACGAAAGGTGTTGTTTCTCCTGTCGCTTGATTATACTTATAAAAGCCATTATTGGTGCCAACAATTGCATGTTCTTTTCCATTGGGAAGCATGAAATATATTGATTTCTTTTCAAAGAACTTACCGTTTGGAGCAAATGTTGCAGTATCATTAATAAGCTCTTTTAGTCCATATTTAAAACTTCCTATGTAAATATGGTCATTAACACAAAAAGAAAATAAATAGTAATTATTTGTTTGATCACCGCAGTCTATAACTTTTACATTCTTTTTGTCGTATTTGAAAAAATACTGACCAGAAGTAAAATAAACATGGTCTTTATAAAAAAATGTTTTCCAAACATTGCTAAATTTTATACTATCTTTAATTAGGTTGTTTAGTGAAATAAATTTTAATTGACCTTGTTTATCTGGAGCCAAATAACCAAAATCACCAACAGCACCTACATAAATAGTCCCTTCATCGTCACAAGTAAGCGATCGTACATATGAATTATTGGCATTTGGGATGCTTCGCCATGTTTTACCATCATATTCAAGAATACCTTTAGAATCAATGTTACCAAAATACATTACACCTCTTTTATCTTGTGCGATAGACCAGTTTTGTTCCTCACCACCGTTCTCCTCTGGAGTATAATTTCTTATTATGGGATAGCCAAGTTTATTTAGCTGAGCCGTTGCAGTTAAACTGGTAATAAGAAGAATAATAAGTATTTTGCAAGCTTTCATTACAGAATCTTATTTATATGATGCCTAAAAATACGCTTTTTTAATTAAAGAAAAAAAAGATAACCACATTTCCTTCATTTTGAGATAGAATATTAACATTTAGGCCTTTTCTTAATTAATAAAAAAGCCGAGCGATTTATTCATCACCCGGCTTTAAAATTATTAGCAAAAAGATTATTTTGTTTTTAGCTTCTCAACTTCTTCAATAAGCTGTTGAATTTGTTTTTGTTGCTGTTCAATAAGTTTTTGCTGTTCCTTAATCGCTTCAACTAGTACAGCAGATATTTTATCGTAGGCAACAGCTTTATATCCTTTATCATCTTCGCTAACAA
>JBPXJX010000186.1:0-1046 GCA_051715525.1 Bacteroidales bacterium | reverse complement strand
TTTTAAATATATTTTCAGATACTAGATAAATCTACTTTTTACCAAAAATCCTTTTAAGAAGACTCGGTTTCCTAAGCTTTTTAAGCACTTGTTTCTCCAACTCAACCATGTTTGATTCGGGGAACATCATTTGCCATACTTTACTCCAATCGATAAATCCACCAAGATTTCTATCATCAATAAAGATATCGGCATCAATTTTACGCGAGGTATTCTCATCAATGATTTCCTCGGGATAGCTTTTATTCACTGCGTAAAACTCAACCCCGTTGATACGGCAAAACTCTACAGCTTCCTCCAGCTCTTTCCCTGTTCTAAAAGTCCACAAAATCAATAAAAAACCTTGCTTCTGAAGTTCTTTAAGGGTCTCGAAAGCAAAAAGTTTTGTTGCGCCAATTGCAGGATAGCAATGCTCAACAATGGTACCATCAAAATCAACGGCAATTTTTATCATTGTGTGATTGAATAATAACAGGCAAATATAGTAAAATTGATGCTTCGACTTTGTTCAGGTTAACAATTATACTAGAACTTCAAAGCATCAAAACTCCAACGAAGCGAAAAGATGTTTGAATACCTTGAATAGCCTTGGCTACCAGCGTTGGTCATAGCATAATCGAGGCAAATGCTTCGAAACTTAAGTCCAACGCCAAGGCTAGGCTGGAATGTTAGCTCATTGCTGCTAGAAAATCCGCTAGTTTTCTGAATATTGTTAGCCCCGGCACGAACAAAAAGTAAATTCTTATAACCAACCTCTAGCCCAAAATGAGGATCAATACTAATTGTTTTGCCAGAAATTAGGGTATTTCGCTTACCATCAAAAGTAAAATCGGCATCAACTTCGGCAGCTAAAGTAAAATTCCCATTAATGGTAAACGAACGCGATACGCCTAAAATTAAGCGAGGCAGGGTTAGTTCGAGGTTTTTATCAGGAGCAAGATTGAAGGTGCTGTCATTAACAGTTATCTCCAGCTCGTTTTGATTAAATGTCCAGAAATTAAAAGTAGATGTAATATCCTTAAACATCGCACCAAATTGCCATTTCA
>JBPXJX010000185.1:0-1715 GCA_051715525.1 Bacteroidales bacterium | reverse complement strand
TATTTACAAATTCATAATCTTGGTAACGCCTTACAGATATTAAGCCTTTTAAACCATCCGTAGCTTTATTTATATATAATTCATTTATCAGTTTAATTCTCTCCAGACTGTCAGAAGATTTACTGATTTGATCATAAGCGTACCAAAAATTATCAATATCGGCAGTTACAATCTGGTTCTTAAAACTCTGTGCAGATAGAGCATTAACACCTAATACCAGCGTAAATATCAAGAATGAGAATAATCGCATAAGTTTTTCTTTAGTATAATCTACAATGTTCAACTGTATAAGCACTTATATTTCCAATCATAGTCCAAACGAAATTTAAAGTCGCTCCATATCCCTTTTTATCATTTCAATCCACTTAAATTGTAGATTCCTATCTAAGATTATATCAGGTTTAAAACCAGTTTTGTCTATTGGGTTTTTATCTGTCCAACTTGATTTTACAATAGGTATAGTCAAATAATAATTTGAATATGGCATAGGTGTTAGGTTTGACATGCCTTCATAATCCATCATGCCGATTGTATGTATTCCATAGGTCTTTGTTTTTTTGCTTTGTTTAGAAATGAAGAAAAAGTACTCTGCTGAACTACCACAAAAATCATCAACGACTAAAGCAATCTTTCTAGGATTCTTTAAAATAGAGTCTAAAGGAAAAGTAACACCAGGAATAGGATAAAATGTCTTTTGGGTACTTGGCAGTTCCTGAAATGCTTTTTTATATGCCGCTATTATTGGATCCGGAAAATATTTTTTGTATTCTTCCGGTATTGGGTTTACTACAAAAGGTTCTAAATCAGCTAATTTAAAAGGAATATTTTCAGGAGTTACTCTTAGGTAAGTATCATACTGAACAATTGGATTTGTCATTAGATAAGGCATTAAAGAAACCCAACCCGTACTACCACCCCCATTTCCCGTTATGTCAATTATTAAATTTTCAGAACTTCGAATGATTGAATCATTTTTAACAATCAATTGTTGAATCTTATCTTCGTTTCTTTGAAAAGTAGGAATTTTTAAATAAGCGGTTTTAGACGATAGCTTCTTAAAATTAAGTCCATGGTTGCCCTCTCTCCAAGTTAATAATTCCTCTTTCTCCGAATTGGATAAACTACTTGGAAATAATTTTCCGAACATAGATAAAAAGCCTAGTTGCAATAAATTGCCCTTAACTTTAGCAGGAATATCAGTAGTTATGAAAGAGTTGTATTCTTTCACAATAAATTTATTACCCTTTTTCAGTAAAGTTGCATAAACTAAACCTAAAGGAATATTCGGACTTTTAGCGTAAACTACTATTGCTTTATAGCTATTATCAGGAAATTTCTGGATGGCCAATTTCAAACTAGAGTCGGGATTAATCCAAATTCCCGCTATTGCATCTAGTTTTTTCTTAGAATTTTTCTTTTTAAAGTCTTCTTCTGAAAGTTGAACTACTGCAGTATCATAATCACTTTCATTATTGTAACTTAAACTGAAGTGTTTATCTTCAAAAAATTGAATATACTTTTTTAGAATATAGAAACAAGCTTTGGGTTTTGTTTCGCCTTGAGCCTCAGATTCAAGCTGTACAATTAGTTTCTTATACAAGCCGATTGATTGGCTATTCACTTTTGATGGATAACCCGCATAATTTGCCTCAGTCTTGGAAATCAGTTGCTTTAAATTAGCAGAACAATTACACTGACTATCTTGTTTTATTTGA
>JBPXJX010000184.1:0-2344 GCA_051715525.1 Bacteroidales bacterium | reverse complement strand
AAGTATATCATTATGAAAAGAGCATTGTTGTTAGCAGTTTTTAGCATTTTAACTATTGTAGTTTCATCTCAAGAGGTTTCACAATGGAGGGGCGATAACCGAGATGGAATTTATAATGAATCAAGCCTGCTTAAGCAATGGCCTACTGATGGTCCCAAACTGCTTTGGCATTTTGATGAACTTGGAGATGGTCACTCCTCAGCAACAGTAGTTGGAGATGTTGTTTATACATCTGGAATGATCGGCGATAAAGGTTTTGTGTATTCTTTAGATATTAACGGGAAACTATTATGGAAAACTGAATATGGCACTGAGTGGACAGAGAATTGGAATGGAGTGAAATCTACACCTCTGTATTATAATGGGAAACTATACGTTATTAGCTCTTTCGGAAAGTTACTTTGTCTAAATGCAAAGAATGGTGCTATTATTTGGACAATAGATTTTCTAAAGGATTATGATGGCGTTAATATAAAATGGGGTATTGCAGAAAACCTTTTAATCGATGATAATAAATTGTATTGTACTCCAGGAGGTAAAACAACAAATGTAGTTGCTTTGAATCCCGAAAATGGAGCATTGATTTGGAAAAGTACTGGTAATGGTGAATCGAGTGCATATTGCTCACCACTAATTGTAAATCTAAAAGGGAGAAAATTACTTGTTACACATACTTCAAACTCAATTATTGGTATTGATGCCGCTGATGGTAAGTTCTTATGGCGATTTGAGCATATTAACACTTATGCAGTTCATCCAAATACGCCTTTGTATCGTGATGGCAAACTATTTTGCTTTAGTGGTTATGGTAAAGGTGCTGTGATGTTGAAAATTGCTGACGATGGCAGCAGCGTTTCAAAGTTATGGGAGAGTGTTAGTTTTGATAATCAGATGGGTGGCGCGGTTCTTTTAAATGGTAAGATTTATGGTTCGGGACATAAATCAAAATCATGGTTTTGCCTCGATTGGGAAACAGGAAAGGAATTATATTCTGAGAAGATTGCAGGGAATGGTAATATCATTTCTGCTGATGGAATGCTTTACTGCTATGGCGATAATGGCGAAGTGGTTCTTGCCCAACCTACTGATAATGGTTTTAAGAAGATTAGCTCTTTCAAAGTTCCATTTGGTGCGAATTACCATTGGGCGCATTTGGTAATAGATAATAAAAAGTTGTTTGTGCGTCATGGTACATCGTTAATGGTCTATTCAATTGCAGAATAGTTTTTTAATAAAAGGATTTAAAAAAGCATACAAAACCTAAATAGAAAATCTATGAAAAATTTAATCGTTGCATTAATTGCACTTGCTATGCTTAGCCAGTGCACATCAAAACAGGAGATAGCCCAATGGCGAGGGCCCGAAAGGAATGGGATTTACCCAGAAAGCAATCTTTTGACTGAATGGCCCAAAGATGGCCCGGAACTATTATGGAGATTCGATAGCCTTGGCCCTGGCTACGCGTCGGTTGCTGCAACATCTAATAAGATTTACACCATCGGAACGAACGATAGCATCAGCTATGTTTATGCGTTTAGCAAAAAAGGCGAATTAATTTGGAAGAAGTCACTAGGTAAGGAGTGGATGGTGAATTGGCCGGGAATGCGTTCAACCCCTCTAATTTACAACGGATTTGGTTACGTGTTAAATGGTTTCGGTCAACTTTTCTGTTTTGATGCTGATAATGGAAGTGTTAAGTGGACAAAAGATATTGTAAAGGAGTTCAAAACACCTGTTCCAGAGTTTGGCCTTTGCGAAAACTTAGTGGCCGATGGCGATATGCTTTACTGTACCACTGCTAGTTCCGAGGCGTCAGTTGTTGCACTTAATCGTAAAAATGGTAATTTAATATGGAAATCTGAAGGTATTAAAGACGATAGTACTACATATAGTTCACCCATATTAATAGAATTAGCAGGGAAGAAGTTTTTCATTAATGAAACCAAAAAGGCGCTAATATCGGTTAATGCCGAAACAGGCAAGTTGGCATGGAAGTTTGAGATCAAAGGATTTCCTATTTCACATACTCCTATTTTTAGAAATGGCTATCTTTTTACAGTTAATACGTGGAAAAATGGTAGTGTGATGCTGAAAATCTCAGATGATGGACTTAGCTATTCTGAGGTATGGCGAAATAAAGAGTTTGATCCTCAGCAAGGTGATGTTGTTGTTCAGGGTGATAAAATCTATGGTGCTGGTTATGGTGGTAACCGGTTTATGGGTGTTGATTGGAATACTGGGAAGGAGTTCTTTTCAGACTCAACAAGAGCCGATGTTATCAATGTGATTTCTGCTCAAAACCTGATATACACCTATGATTTAAGAGGAGGTGTAGTTAAACTGT
>JBPXJX010000183.1:0-2066 GCA_051715525.1 Bacteroidales bacterium | reverse complement strand
TTACCCTGAGTATAATGCATATGTAAATAGCACAGAATTTAATGCTGATAGCGCTGACTATTCTGCTCTTGAAGGTTTAGATATGAACAATTCTCATCACCTAATTTTTAGCGATTACTCAGAACTTGTTAACAAGGTTGTTATGAGCAAATTCATTAAAGAGAATGGTGTTAAAGCTCTTGAAACAATGCCTGCAACCGAAAGACTTCCAAAAATATTTGCTATAATTGATGCAAATGTTACCAATCAAGAGGTTCGCGATTTCCTAAAGCAAAATGCGTTTATGGATGATCTTTCTTATGGCGAATTTTGGAAGTTAAGCGATATGGTTAATAAATACCTTGCTGAGTGCCAAACTCCAGGTTATAAGAATATCATTGAAACTCTTTATAACAAAAAGATGCTTTTAGCCCCAGGTAAACCTGCACCTCTTTTCAAGTATAATGACATTAATGGAAAAGAGTATGCTTTAGAAAATTTGAAAGGTAAGTTAGTTTATATCGATTTTTGGGCAACTTGGTGTGGTCCATGTCGTCATGAACTTCCATTCTTAGAAGAAGTTGAGAAAGCTTACGAAGGCAAAAAGATTACTTTTATCAGCATGTCAATGGATGATGATATGGTTGCATGGGATAAAATGGTGAAAGAGAAAAAGATGATGGGACTTCAACTTCATGCTGATGGTGCTTGGAACTCAACAGTTGCCAAAGATTATCAAATTAAGGGTATTCCAACTTTTGTTCTAATTGATGAGAATGGAATGATTATTACCCCTGCTGCTCCAAGACCTTCATCTGGTGCTGATTTGACAAACATGTTAGATGAGAATTTGGCTAAAATTAAATAGTCATAAATAGCATAAAAATAAAAGGCTAACCAACTCGGTTAGCCTTTTTTATTTCATTCCGTGTTACTCTGAGCATAACTCAGTGCTACTCTGCGTTTATTTTAATTTGATTGTATTTTTTGTTATGAACATTGTCACTTCTCTCAAATCTTATTTACTTTACAATTAAATTGTTTTACTAATGATTTACCCTTGGGGCGACAGCAGACGTTTTAATAGCTACGCTAACTACTTTAAGCGCACTTTTGGAGGCAGAGTTCAAAAGCTAACCATCGATGCTGGATTTACCTGTCCTAACAGAGACGGTTTAGTTGGTATTGGTGGCTGTACCTATTGCAATAACGATGCTTTTAACCCAAGTTATTGCACGTCGACCAAATCGGTTGCTCAGCAAATTGAGGAAGGGATAGAGTTTCATGCAGTTCGTTACAAAAGAGCCGAAAGTTATTTAGCATATTTTCAGGCATATTCAAATACGCATGATTCGTTGAATCATATAAAAGATTTATACTCTCAAGCTTTATCACATCCTAAAGTAATTGGATTGGTTATTGGCACTCGTCCCGATTGCGTTGATGAGGCAAAACTCGATTATATCCAAGAACTTTCAAAGGATTACTACATCTCGCTGGAGTTTGGAATAGAATCGTGCTATAATCGAACGCTCGAACTGATCAATCGTGGACATAAATTCGAGAAATCGGTTTGGGCAATCGAAGAGTCTGCCAAGCGAAGCATAAACACAGGTGCACACATCATATTTGGTTTACCTAACGAATCGAGAGATGTGATGCTTGCCGAGGCCAAAATTTTATCGAAATTGCCATTGAACTCCATTAAGTTCCATCAATTACAGATAGTTAAAGGAACTAAAATGGAGCAACAGTATAAAGAAAACCCAAAAATGTTCAACCTTTTCGAGATGAATGATTACCTTCACTTTGTGGTTGATTTTTTGGAGCGATTAAATCCAAATTTTGTTGTTGAACGATTCACGAGTGAAGCACCACCAAGGTTTCTAGCAGTAGAAGGATGGGGGCTTCTACGAACCGATCAGCTTTTGAATAAAATTGAGAAAATACTAGAAGAGCGAGATACCTGGCAAGGAAGGTTGTATGGTGACTAGTAAAAAGTATCAAGCAACAATATGCGAACAACGAATAACTATCAACTAAAATGACTCCTTTTCTAAAACTCGTTGCCAATGATTTAGTTAAAA
>JBPXJX010000182.1:0-4386 GCA_051715525.1 Bacteroidales bacterium | reverse complement strand
GAAAAATTTTGGAAGCATTATCTTTTGGTCAATTTTGCTTAGTTTTCTAGGGTGTTTTGTAGGATTACTTTTTTCTTATGGAATGAACATCCCAAGCGGGGCGGCAATTGTTGTTGTTTTGGTCATAATGTTTGGAATAGTAAAACTTTTACATTCTGCAATGAATAAGTTTAAACGGCATTCACAGTTATTAAATAATAAATAAAAATCAATTAATAATAATATTGTTTAGCTATGAACTTTGATCTAATAGTAATAGGAAGTGGTCCGGGTGGCTATGTTGCTGCGATTAGAGCTAGTCAACTTGGTTTAAAGGTTGGTGTTGTTGAGAAAGAAAATCTTGGTGGTATTTGCCTTAACTGGGGATGTATTCCAACAAAAGCGTTACTTAAAAGTGCTCAGGTATTTGAGTACGCATCCCATGCTGCAGAGTATGGCGTAATTGCAGTTGATGTTAAACCTGACTTCGAAAAGATGATTGCCCGTAGCCGTGGTGTTGCCGATGCTATGAGTAAGGGAATTCAGTTTCTTTTCAAAAAGAATAAAATTGAAGTTCTGTCAGGGTTTGGTAAGCTTAAGGATAACCATACTGTAACTGTAACTGCTGCCGATGGAGCAACTGCAGATTATACAGCAAGTCACATCATTCTGGCTACAGGTGCTCGCTCACGCGAATTGCCAAACCTTAAGCAGGATGGTGTGAAAGTAATTGGCTATCGCCAAGCGTTAACATTGCCCAAACAGCCAAAATCGATGGTTGTTGTTGGTTCTGGTGCAATTGGTAGCGAATTTGCTTACTTCTACAATGCTGTAGGCACAAAGGTTACCCTTGTTGAGTTTTTACCCAATATTGTTCCTTTAGAGGATGAAGAGGTTAGCAAAACCCTTGAAAGATCGTTCAAAAAGGTTGGCATTACCGTAATGACTAATTCAGCCGTTGAGTCGGTTGATACAACTGGCGAACTTTGTAAGGTAAAGATTCAAACCAAAAAGGGAATTGAAGAGGTTGAGGCTGAAATTGTTTTATCGGCTGTTGGCGTAACTACAAATCTTGAGGGCATTGGATTAGAGACTATTGGCGTTGAGGTTGAGAAAGGGAAGATTAAAGTTGATGATTTTTACAAAACAAACATCGAAGGCGTTTATGCCATTGGCGATATCGTTCATGGCCCAGCATTAGCACACGTGGCTTCTGCAGAGGGTATTGTTTGCGTTGAAAAGATTGCCGGTCAAAACCCTCATCCTGTGAATTACAAGAATATTCCAGGATGTACCTACACAACCCCTGAGGTTGCATCAGTAGGTATGAGCGAAAAGGCTGCTGTTGAGGCTGGCTACGAGATTAAGGTTGGGAAATTTCCATTTACTGCATCAGGCAAAGCAACTGCTGCTGGCGCAAGAGATGGTTTTATCAAGCTAATTTTCGATGCAAAATACGGGGAGTTGTTAGGTGCGCATATGATTGGAGCCAATGTAACCGAGATGATTGCCGAACTTGTTGTGGCTCGTAATCTTGAAACAACCGGTCATGAGTTAATCAAAAGTATTCACCCACATCCAACCATGAGCGAAGCAATTATGGAGGCAGCCGCAGCTGCCTACGGTGAAGTTATTCATGTGTAAGAGGTAAAGAAATGAAGAAAAAGTCGGCAATTCTGCCGACTTTTTTATTGCCATTTAAACTCAATGTTCGTAGTTGGTTGCCCAGTTGATATATGGCTAGTGATTTTGTAGGTAATGTTTTTCTTGTTGCAGAATTCCAGCGCTTTAATTATCCATCCTGCAAATCGGTATTCAAGAACTTTTGTTAAGCCCTCAAATTTTTTAATTTTTAGAATGGCACCGTTAGAGCCATTTTCAATAACTTCAACCTCGGATGGGATGTAAAAAGTTTCCATCATTTTTGAAGCACGCTTTATTAAATATTGTGGCGATGCAACAAGAAGAAAAACTTTATAGATGCCATTTAAAGCCACTTTTGCACTGAATTTCCCCATATCCTCGCCTGCCTTTTGAGCATTATAGTTAAAAAATTTTTCTACTATTGAGTCCATTGGGATGTAGTATGCATCTTTAATATCATACCATTCACTAACTTTAACTGCACCTTCGTATATTTTTCTTGACTCAGCAGGCAAAGTTCTTACCCAGTCATTAAATTTTTCAGGATAGAGATCTTTTACAAAGTCTCTCGTTGTAATAATGCTAGTCCCCTTTACTTGCATATTAATAGTTCTTTCATAGTTGCATGTTTAACAAAGTTAGGGAATTATAGTTCATATGAACATTAAATAATTGATTTTTTGCAGTGGGTATTTTAAGGGTCGATTTATCTTATTGTATTACAGTATGGGTTGATGTTCTAAGATGGATTATTGTTTTGAAATTTCTATAATATTAAATGTAATTTTGAGTCTTGGTTTCTTTGGAATTGATATTTTTGCGTGATAAAATTTTTATTTGATGATCTCTGTAAATCAGGTAACTGTAAGTTTTGGCGGATACCAGCTCTTTAAGGATATTAATTTTCTAATTACTCCGCGCGATAGGATAGGCCTAGTAGGTAGAAATGGTGCTGGGAAGTCAACGCTATTGAAGTTGATTGTTGGTGAAATGGTGGCCTCTTCGGGTAGCATCTCTGTTCCCAATGATGTTCGTGTTGGCTATCTTCCTCAGCAGATGAAAATTACTGATGGAAGAACGGTCATGGCTGAAACCCTAATGGCTTTTAATGAGACTATTGAGCTTAAGAAAGAGATTGATAGGCTTGGGAAAGAGATTGCTGAAAGAATTGATTATGAGAGTGAATCATATATCAAACTTCTTAACCTACTAACCGATAAAACCGATCATTACAATATAATTGGCGGTGGAAATGTTGAGTCGCAGGTTGAGCAAACGCTTACAGGACTTGGATTTAAACGTAGTGATTTTGAGCGTCAAACGTCAGAGTTTAGCGGTGGATGGCGAATGCGAATTGAACTTGCAAAGCTTTTGCTTCGCAAACCTGAGGCGTTACTCCTCGATGAGCCAACAAACCACTTAGACATTGAGTCTATCCAATGGCTCGAGGATTATCTTAAAGATTTCCCGGGAGCCATCATGTTGATATCGCACGATAGGGCATTCCTAGATAATATCACCCAGCGTACAATAGAACTATCGCTTGGAGTTGCCTACGACTATAAAGTTCCCTATTCAAAATATGTTGAACTTCATCGCGAGCGCAGGGAGCAGCAGCTGGCCGCTTATCGAAATCAGCAAAAGCTGATTGAGGATACTCAGGATTTTATTGAACGATTTAGGTATAAATCAACCAAGGCTGTTCAGGTTCAATCGCGCATTAAGCAGCTCGATAAACTCGATATCATTGAAGTCGACGATGAAGATATGTCGGCCATGAATATTAAGTTTCCACCAGCACCTCGCTCGGGCGATACTGTGGTTGAAGCGAAAGAGGTATCGAAAAGTTTTGGAAGTCGACTAATCTTTAGCGGAGCAAATATCAACGTTCAGCGTGGCGAAAAAGTGGCTTTTGTTGGTCGAAATGGTGAGGGGAAAACAACCATGAGCCGCATTATCATTGGTGAACTCGATTACGATGGGCATAACAAAACAGGGCACAATGTAAGCATTGGGTACTTTGCTCAAAATCAGGATGAACTGTTAAATAATTCGCTGACAGTACTTGAAACTATTGATAAAGTTGCTGTTGGTGATGTTCGTACTAAAATGCGCGACATCCTAGGCGCTTTCCTTTTCCGTGGTGATGATGTGGATAAAAAGGTTGGTGTACTCTCTGGTGGCGAGCGCAATAGGTTGGCTATGGCTAAGTTGATGTTGCAACCCTACAATTTGCTTGTGCTCGATGAGCCTACAAACCATCTCGATATGCGTTCAAAGGATATTCTTAAGGAGGCTTTACTTAAATTTGATGGTACGTTAATTCTCGTTTCGCACGATAGGGAGTTCCTTAATGGTTTGGTGAATAAAGTATATGAATTCAGCGATGGCAAGGTAAAGGAACATCTTGGAGGTATTTACGATTTCCTTCGTCGACGTAAATTGGCAAACCTAAAGGAGCTAGAACGGAAAAAAGAGGAGGTGCGTGATAATGAATCAAGGTCAGAATCGGAACAAAAGCAGGCTTGGCTCGAACGCAAAGAGGTCGATAAGCAGATTCGTAAAGTGGTTTCGCAGTTAGAGGAGACCGAGACTAAAATCGAATCGCTTGAGGCTGAAATTGCTCGATTAGATGCCAAATTTGCAAGCGATGCTTCTGGTGCCGATATGGAAGCTTTCTCAAACTACCAAAAAATCAAAGATGATCTAAGTAATCTTATGAAACGTTGGGAGGAACTATCGCTTGAAGTAGAGGAGTTAAAA
>JBPXJX010000181.1:0-17240 GCA_051715525.1 Bacteroidales bacterium | reverse complement strand
TCATAAAAAACCTACTAAAAAGGATTTGAAGAGCATAGATATCGTATTGTTCGATATGCAAGATGTTGGGGTACGATTTTACACCTATATCTCAACAATGCACTATGTGATGGAGGCCTGCGCTGAACAAGGAGTTAAGGTAATAATTCTTGACCGACCTAACCCTAATGGCTTTTACGTTGATGGCCCAATACTCGACACTGCATACAGGTCTTTCGTTGGAATGCATCCAGTACCTTTAGTTCATGGCATGACAATCGGCGAGTACGCTCAGATGGTTAATGGAGAAAAATGGCTTAAAAATGGTATTCAATGCAATTTGCAGATCATTCCATGTGAAAATTACGATCATAAGTTGATTTATCAACTACCCATTCGCCCCTCCCCAAATCTTCCAAACCAAACGGCAGTGCTACTTTACCCTTCATTAGGCTTTTTTGAAGGAACATGTATAAGCGTTGGCCGTGGAACCGACTACCCTTTTCAAATATTTGGTCACCCTGCTTTACCAAAAACCGGGTATTCATATACACCTGTTGAAAAAATTGGGGCAAGTAAAAACCCTCCATTCAAAGATCAGGAGTGTAATGGATTCGATCTTCGCGAATACTCTCAAAAATATTTTCATGATAATCCAAATATCAACCTCGAATGGTTAATATTTGCCTACAAAATGTTCCCTGATAAACTATCTTTCTTTAACAGATACTTTATTAATCTATCAGGAACTCCTGAGCTCAGACGTCAAATTGAACAAGGGTTAGATACCGAAACAATCAGCAAGAGTTGGAGTAAACCGTTGATGGAGTTTAAAAAGATCCGAAAAAAATATCTACTTTACCCCGACTTTGAGTAATATACTTTCAACAAGTTTCAATGGCTAAGGTTAACAAGTTTTACGTTGTTTGGTCGGGACATATGCCCGGGATATACGACTCATGGGATGAATGTCAAAGTCAGATAAAAAACTACCCAAATGCTAAGTATAAAAGCTTTCCAACTAGGGTCGCAGCTGAAAAAGCCTACAATGGCAAATACGAAAACTTTGTTTTAAAAGAGACGAAGGGTAAAGCACTTTTTAAGAATGATGATAACTCCCCTCGTCCCGTTTTTCCGTCCATTGCGGTAGATGCAGCATGGAATACAGCCACCGGCTACATGGAATACCAAGGAGTTGATGCTCAATCGAAACGTTTAATCTTTCACCAAGGGCCCTATCCAGATGGAACCAACAACATAGGTGAGTTTTTAGCCATAGTGCATGCCCTTGCGCTTCTTAAACGAAACAATAGCAATTTGCCAATCTACACCGATTCCATGACTGCTATAGCGTGGGTTCGCAACCGTAGGGCAAATACCAAATTGGTGAAAACTCCTCAAAATGAAATTCTTTTCGAACTAATTGAACGTGCCGAAAAA
Organism: Bacteroidales bacterium; assembly: GCA_051715525.1. GTDB lineage: Bacteria > Bacteroidota > Bacteroidia > Bacteroidales > Tenuifilaceae > UBA8529. The sequence continues at coordinate 15,821 of JBPXJX010000181.1, read as the reverse complement.
TGGTTGAAGGAGAACATATGGCGAAACCAAATTATTAAGTGGGAAACGCCTATTTGGGGTGAAATTCCTGCCGATTTTGGTAGAAAGTAAATGGTTTTAACTAATAACCTTATATCTTAGCAGAATAAAACAGTGATAAGTTACAATATCAAAATAATTGCTATAAACTTTTCTACTTATAAACTTATTAAATTATTAACTTAAACGGTGAACCTCGAGAATTTCATAGCAAAACGTTTAATGGATAAGAGCAACGGAGGCGGAAATCTATCGCACCCATTTATCCGCATTACAACAATTGCTGTTGCATTGAGTCTTGCTATAATGATTATTTCTGTTGCAGTAGTAACTGGTTTTAAAAAGGAGATAAGCGAAAAAACCATTGGCTTTGGAAGCCATACAAATTCTTAATTACGACGGAAATCGTTCTTACGAAACCCAACCTATAAGCGAAAAACAGGATTGCTTAACAAAAATTAAAAAAATAAAAGGAATTCGTCATATTCAAAAATTCGCCTTAAAACCGGGCATTATTAAAACCGACAATGATATACAGGGTGTTGTTTTAAAGGGCATTGCTCCTGATTACGATTGGAGTTTCTTTAAAAAGAATATGGTTGCTGGTGATGTTTTTGAACTCTCAGATTCTGTTACTACTAATAATATCATTATATCTAAAACGCTTTCATTGCTGCTTAAGCTTAAAGTTGGAGATAAAGTTAAAATGCTCTTTGTTCAAGAACCCGCTCGGGCTCGTGTTTTTACAATTTCGGGGATTTATGATACTAAGATGAGCGAATTCGATAAGGTATTTATTCTTGGTGATATAAGGCATGTCCGCAAGTTGAACGATTGGAAGGATGATCAGATTACTGGGTTTGAGATTTTAGTTGATGATTTTAAGAAAATTGATGACCTTACTTTAGAGGTTGATGATATTGCAGGATTAATATTTTTTGAAGATGGCTCGCGACTAAAGGTTCAAAGTATTGTCGAAAAATACCCTACTATTTTCGACTGGCTAAACCTTCAGGATATGAACACCATTGTTTTAATCGTAATTATGATAGTTGTAGCATGTATCAACATGGTATCGGGATTATTAATAATAATTCTTGAACGAACAAAAATGATTGGTGTTCTTAAGGCAATGGGTGCTGAAAATCCATTAATAAGACGAATTTTTCTTATCCAATCTGGATTTATTGTAATTCGCGGGTTGATTTTTGGAAATCTATTTGGTTTAGCGCTTTGTCTGATTCAACAACAGTTTGGAGTTATTAAACTCGACGAAGCAAGCTATTATCTATCAACAGTTCCAATCCACCTTGATATTTGGCATATTCTTCTTCTAAACATAGGGACTTTTATAATAACCATTGCCATGCTCGTTGTTCCTTCGATGGTAATATCGAGAATAAGCCCCGAAAAAACTATAAAATTCGATTAAGCATTCTTTGCCTAATGCAGTATTTTTCAAATAGTAGCGAGTAGTAATAGCAATTATTTGAACAGAAGGTTAATAAATTCTCAATTCTAAACACTTAGTTTCTTTGCTATCCAAATAAACAAAGCTAAATTAGAGCTTCCTATTTTGGGATACTCTTTACATTATAACCTCAACTTAGCATGAAAAAGGTATCATCTACTTCAAAAAAGTTCGATCCGCATAAGAACTACACCAGCACGATGAAGGACATCGGCTATGTTAGCCGAAAAAAAGCAAAACCTGAAGATTACAAACGTATTGGATTCAAATCGGGGCTTGAAGTGCATCAGCAATTGAAAACTGAAAAGAAACTTTTCTGCCGCTGCCCTGCAGGTATTTTTCACGATAGCGAAGACTATCATGCTGAAATTATTCGGCATATGCGTCCAACTCTCAGTGAGATGGGTGAATACGATGGCACTGCTTTAATGGAGTTCAAAACTCGAAAGAATATTACGTACCGCATACATAATAAAACCACCTGTACCTACGAGGTTGATGATACTCCCCCATTTCCAATAAATCGCGAAGCGTTGGAGTATGCACTTGAAATCTCGCTTTTAAGCAAGTTAAATATTGTAGGTGAGGTCCATATTACCCGCAAGCAATACCTCGACGGTTCTATTCCAACAGGTTTCCAGCGTACAGCAATACTAGGTGTTGAGGGTGAAATTCAACTTAAAAATAAGAAAGTTGGATTGCTACAACTAAGTATCGAAGAGGATTCTTGCCGCGAGATTTCAGACATTGGCCACGAGCGTATATACAAGACCGATAGATTAGGTATGCCGCTAATCGAAACGGTAACTCACCCACACTGCTTTACTCCCGATGAGCTTCGCGAAGCAGGCGAATACATTCGCTTCCTAAACCGAAGCACAGGCAAAGTCCGTACTGGAATGGGCGCTGCCCGACAGGACACCAATGTTAGCTGTGAGGGCGGCACTAGAGTTGAAATTAAAGGGGTTTCACACATTCGATGGATTCCAGAACTTTCTCATAACGAATGTTTTCGCCAGTGGTCGCTGCTTAATATTCGTAAAATTCTGCTCGAAAGGGTGAAGACTCCTGCAAAATGGGATATGAAGCACATCACAATAGACCCAAGGGATCTTGGCTTGGAAAATGAACTTGTGATGAGTTTTGTTGATGAGGGTTACAAAGTTATTGCAATTTGCTTACCTCAATTTAAAGGAATTCTATCGCACTTTACACAGCCAGGAAAATGCTTTAGTAATGAGCTAAGCGATAGATTAAAAGTAATTGCGGGTATTGAAAAACCTAATATCACAAGTTCTGAGGATTTGAATATCCCACTTGATACTAAGGATCTCAATATCATTTCATCTGCATTAAATGCAACTGACGATGATGCAGTAGTTCTAATTTGGGCAATTGATAGCGATATTCCCACTGCTTTAGAAGTTATTGAAGAGCGTTGCAAAATGGCTTTCATAGGTGTCCCCAATGAAACACGTCGCCCATTAGCCGATGGAACTACGCTTTTTGAAAGGGTGCTTCCAGGCGCCGATCGTATGTATCCTGATACGGACTCAGCACCTATTCCACTCGAACAAAGCTATATTGATATGCTACAAAAGCGTATTCCGATGGATATTGCCGATAGATATAAGCAGATGAAGGATTGGAATATACCATTTGATACTTTCACCTATATACTCAAAAAAAACCTTGTCCCTGTGATTGAACGGTTAGTGAAACTTGGTATATCGGGTCGATTCGCTGGAACATTCCTTGGACATAAACTGAAGTTTGTTGAAGGTAAAATGGAAAAGCATAAAGACTTCAGCTATAACCGCATTGTTGAGATGTTTGAATTTATCAATAAACAGAAATTACAGCCATCCATTGCAAAGCTGATGCTACCTATCATCTATCAGCATCCAAATATGGATTTTGAATCAGTATTGACAAGTCTTCCTTTTAAGAAACGTACAAAGGATGATCTTATCGCACCGGTTGACTATCTTCTCGAGAAATTCAGAGAGATTAAGGTTTCCAAAAGCGACTCGCCCGAGATTGCCCTAAACTGGGTAATGGGACAGCTCAATCGTCAGGCATTAGGCAATATCGACCTAAAAGAGCTACGAAAAAGTATTGAGAAAAAGATGGCAAAAGCTTAATTCTAATCAGTAAAAACTGCAACAATGGAAGATATTTTTCAAGGATATAAAGGCAAAGCTCTCGAGGTGCTCAAGAAATATAACGTTCGCGTTTGGGGCAAAGCCGTAATTGATACAACCCGTGGTGAGTTTAAAGGAACAGTGCTACCGCGTGCCGAAAATGATGACGACAAACACATTGTAATCAAAATTGAAACAGGTTACAATGTTGGTATTGATATAGTTACCATCAAAGGAATGAAAGAGGCTGGCTATTTCAAGGCAACTTATAAAATTCCTGAAAAGGAGTTCCCAGTTACTCCAAACCTTCCTAAGGTTAAGCTGCTTGGAACTGGTGGTACAATTGCTTCGCGCCTCGATTATAGGACAGGAGCTGTTATCCCAGCTTTTTCTCCTGGCGAACTTTATGGCGCGGTACCTGAATTAGCTGATATTTGCAACTTAACCACCGAAAAACTTTTCGCTGTTTTCAGCGAGAATATGGGTCCTGAGCAATATAAAGCATTGGCAATTGCCATTGGAAAAGAGATTGAGAATGGAATTGATGGAATCATTATTGGGCACGGAACCGATACATTAAGCCATACTGCAGCGGCTCTTACCTTTATGGTTCAAAACTCTCCTGTACCAATAGTTTTGGTAGGTTCACAGCGCAGCTCCGACCGCCCAAGTAGCGATGCCGCTCTTAACCTGATGCACGCAACAACCGCTGCAGGTCATTCTGATATTGCGGAGGTTATGGTTTGTATGTTTGGTCCAACTTCCGATGAATACGGATTTTTACACCGTGGAACAAGGGTTCGCAAAATGCATTCATCATACCGTAGCACTTTCCGTACCATTGGCGACACGCCAATTGCAACTGTTAGCAGAGCCGGTGTAATCCCAATAAAAGAGGAATATAACCATCGTCGTAAGGATCGGAAAGTTAAGATCCTTCCATTTTTTGAGGAAAAGGTAACGATTGTTTACTACTACCCAAACATGCAACCCGATATTATCGACTCGCTTGTAGATAACGGATACAAAGGGATTATAATTGCAGGTACAGGCCTAGGACATATCAATAAACCGCTATATCCTGCCATTGAACGAGCTTACAAAAAAGGTGTTCATGTATTCATGACCGTTCAAACCCTTTGGGGGTTTGTTCATATGTATGTTTATGATACTGGTCGCGACCTGATGGCTAAAGGAATAGTTCCTCTTGAGAATATGATACCCGAAACAGCCTATATTAAATTGGGTTGGGTGCTTGGTCAAACCAACGACCGCGAAGAGGTTAAACGCCTTATGCTAACACCAATTAACGACGAAATAACACAAAAAGAGCCATACAATGGTTACCTTATTTACCAAGGAGGTGTACCTGAGGTGGAATCGTTTATTAAAAAGTTTAGGAAATAACAGTTTAAACGCAAAGTGCTTACTATTAACACTTTGCGTTTTTTCTTTGAGCCCATTGCTTGAAAATTTGTTAATCCTTTCTCTTTAATCTAGAAACCTTGCTCTTACACTTTCATCAGGAACTAAGCATTTTTCCTTCCTACCAAAAAGGCAATATCTTGACTTTGCCACCAAGTAGTAAATAAAATCTCTTAGAACCTTGGGAATTACAATAAGTACAAAGAGTAATCTATACCAACCCCCAATATCCCTTAAAATAAAGAGAACTGCAGTTGACTTTAAAAACGCTTTGCCTTCTCTAAGGTAAACGATCGAATCAACCTTTTCTGGATTCACTAAATGCTCCTTAATCAATCGTTGCCCAACATCAGAGCTTAATTCTGCAAAAAAAATGGTGCCTCGCCTATCGTTTCTGATGATAAACAGAACAGAACGACTGCACAAATTGCAAAAGCCATCGAAAAGGATAATTTTAATCATCAACTGAATAAATCAGATTATCTACTGAACATTCAACTTCTACAAATGTTTTTAAATATTAGTTTTGCAAAGCAAATTGAGATATAAATGAGCCAAAACTCTCACGAAACTAAGACTCTGATAGTAGTCATTATAACAGCCATAACAATGTCTGTAGAGATTTTCTTTGGTTTAATCACCAAATCAATGGCGCTACTTGCAGATGGTATCCATATGGGTTCTCATGTTTTGGCAATAGGCTTAAGCTGGATGGCGTATGTAATTATTCGTAGAGTTAACAAGAGTGATCGTTTCAATGGAAATACAAATAAGATTCTATCTCTATCGGGCTATAGCAGTGGATTATTACTCCTAATTTTTGCTTTTGCAATAATGGTTCAAGCAGTTGAGCGATTCTATAACCCCGTTACAATAAACTATACCGATGCAATAATTGTTGCAATTATTGGATTGGTAGTAAACATCGTAAGTGCAATTATTTTACACCACGATCATTCACAGTCCGACCACAATATTCGTGCAGCTTATCTCCATGTAATAGCCGACGCCCTTACTAGCGTTTCGGCAATCATTGGACTTATTGCTGCAATGATTTGGAATATTACGCACCTCGATACAATTGCCGCTGTAATAAGCTCGCTTGTGATTATAAAATGGTCGATAAGCCTTCTAAAAGACACTGGTAAATCGCTACTCAATATAGACCAGCCTGCAAATAAATAGATTACTATTTCTTAAAGATTATCTTGGCAAATCGCTGAGTTTTACGACGCTGCCCGAAGATTATTACCTCATCTCTCGATAGTTCAGAGCAAACCTTCGGGCGTATTATCACCTCGGCATCAGCCGACTTGAATAATGCTTCTTTTGTGTAATTCCCGCTATAATCAAGTTCTGCTAATACAACAACCGAATTTTTACCGCCATTAAAGTTTTTGTATTTTTTGGAGTCGTTCGTTTTTTCAAGCAGATTTTCAGGATTATCGTTAAATAAGAAATAGATTTTATCGTTTCTGAGAAAATTATAGAACGATGAGTAAAACCCATCATCGTTAACAGTTATTTGCCTTTTAGGTATCTTAGTAACCCATTCAATATCTCCTTGAGGGCTTACGCTTACTATAATGATATCGTTATAATTGTAGTAGTAATTGGTTACCATGGTACTCGTCCCGTTGGGTCCAGGCTGAAAAGTGTTTACCATATTCACGAAGTACTGTTCTCCATAAAGCAACACTCCTCCATCTTTTCGCAAAATAAAATTATCTAGTTGATAATCATACATTTCAACCTCCTTCCCCTTTTCCAATTTTTTTTCAATCTTTTTTTGCTGTTTCTCTGTTAGGTTTTCATATAGAACATCAATTGTAAACTCTTTAAAACTTTGTTTTTTTATCTCTTTTGAAATACCATCAATTATCATATAAAATGCACCCTTTATGCTATATGTACTTTTTTCAGAATAAAACCCTGCACAGGTTATATCTTTGTTATCCATAACAGAGAACTGCATATCAGTTAGGAACTTACCGGAAAGGTTAATATTATAAACATCGGGCTGCTCAACTCCATTTTTATAACATAAAATAACATACTCATAATTTGGTTCGCCATGACGCTTTTTACGTCGTTTCTCCTTAAAAATAACGCATTTCACATAAACATTACCTTCATTATCAACCCGAGTTGCCTCAATATCGCACAGCTCATCATTATAAGGTAATGTAATATCACGCCCCCATAACCTATTCATTGAACTATCTAAAATAACAAAGCCAATCCTCTTTTTCTCGCCTCTATCGAATGGTAGTTTATAGAAAGCCAAAACCTTACTGTCGTCATTTGAAGTATTGTTCATAAAGTCGCCCTTATTCATTCGCCACATACTCTCAAAATACTCAAAGTCTGCTACCTTTTTTGTATCGCTATTGGGCTTTAGTTCATCCATGTTAATTGTTTGAACATAAAGGCTATTTACCTTTGATTTTGAATTAGGAAACGATGAAAAAAGGTAGTATCTATCGTTAATATTAAAAATTCCTTCATAGCTACGTTTCTTTGGCTCATCACTTAATTTAAGTTCAACTGATTTTAATAGGTTAGCATTATTATCGTATCGTTCAATCGTTAAATCTGATGAAGATAAAATAAACATCCCTTGCTTTGATTTTAACGCATAGTACCCGTTCTTATCGCTTCCAATAATACCGCTAAGCGTTTGCCGACGTGATGCCTCAATCTCATTGCCCCACTTTATTTCATATTTTTCCGATTGGTCTTGTCCAAAAGCAGAGATTGATATAACGAAAGTTATAATAATCGAAGAATAGATATTTTTCATAAAAAGGTGTTTAATTATTTAACCTGCTAACTATCAAATTTATCAATTTTTATTTTCTATAATTATGATCATAATCAATTAAATAAACAAAAAGTTGAAATCCATGTTTTATAACATGAAAGAGCTATTTTTGTAACTCTATATTGAAGAAATAAAACTATGGAAAATAGGTTAATGGCAATTATATCGGGCTTTAAGAATTATGTATTCCCTGACAAGAATATTGAAGAGATAGCCTTAAAACGAGCTGCAATCTGCGCTGCATGTCCTTTTGCTGTTACAACCATGATGAAACAACTCCTCCCCGATGATACAATTAAGGAAATTGAAGGCTTAAAGTGCTCCGAGTGCGGGTGTATACTATCAGCAAAAGTTCGTCAGGCATATGAAAGTTGTCCAAAGCAAAAGTGGTAACCTTTAATTTACTACTTGTTACAAACCAGAGGGTTAAGCTTATTATGGTGCTTTATAGTCCAAATTTCATAATGTTTTAAATCAATTTCAAATATTTGAGACGATACAATAAATCCTTGTTTGAATATTAACTTACAATGGAGATAAAGTAAATCCAACAGAGTAATAAAATGATTTTAAAACTGGGTTGTAGGATGTTTTTGATTTTATAGGGAGTTTGAACCTTTTAATCCTTAAATCATAGGTTGTTGAAACACCTAAATTAACGATTGAAGTCTTAGTAGAATAGTAACCAGCATAAGGAGTAAAACCAAACAAAATATCACCAGAAAAGTTATTAACCTTCCAAGTTAAAGCTGGTTCAATATACGTAGAGTATGCCTGCCTATTATTTTCAGGTGAAATGTCATCGCCTAAAACAAATGTAGATGCCAATATTTTAAAGGGCAAGTTCTCAGGGTTCCAGCTAACCATCGCATCTAACGTATGACGAGTTTGGGATTTTCTGAACTCAAAAAAACCATGCATCTGGGTTGTTTTTGGGCAATAATAATCGTAGAGTGAAAATGTTACCGATTTATAAGTATACTCAGCAAACAGGTCGATTTCAAAATAGCTATCATTACCTGCATAAGCAGCCCAAACACCAATGTTCAAGTCCCCTTTACTTGCTGATAATGTAGGCTGAACACTAATTGAGTTACCATTTTTAAATCCTCTCCAAAGATGTGAGCTATGCAGATCAAGTTTCGTGTTAAGTATAAACTTCTTGCGACTATTATCTTCTTGCGACAAAACAGTGCAATAGACTAATAAACAACATGATATAATAATTATTCGCTTCATATCTCTCTCGAAAAACGGCACAAAAATAGAACATTTTTATCTTTACTTACAAGTAGATTATATGTTAAAGAACAATAAAAAAAGGGCTGCTCAAGAAGAGCAACCCTTTGATATATTACGATTTAAACCTACTTAAGTCCACGTTTCTTTAATAGTGGCTCTAATGATGGTTCCTGACCTCTAAACTTATTATACTGAACCATTCCTTCGTCGTCGCCCCCCTCAGTAAGTACGTATTTACGAAATTTAGCAGCAAGACTTTTATTATAGATGTCGCCAGAGTCAACAAAAGCTTGAAATGCATCTGAATCAAGTACTGCAGCCCATAGGTAAACATAGTACCCAGCAGCATATCCATCAATAATATGTGCAAAATAGGTTGTTCTGTAGCGAGGAATAATCTCATTCATAAGATTAACCCTTTCCATAGATTTTTTTTCAAAATCAATAGCACTGATCTTAACAGGTTCTTTTATGCTATGCCAATCTAAGTCAAGAATAGCCGCTGCAATGTACTCAACGGTCTCAAACCCTTGGTTAAAAACAAGACTTTTTTGAAGTTTAGCTAAAAGCTCTTGAGGGATGACCTCACCCGTTTTATAATGTTTTGCGTAAACATTAAGCACTTCAGGTACAGCAGCCCAGTTCTCCATCACCTGCGATGGAAGTTCAATCATATCATTTGGAATATTTCCTGCAATGCGAGCATATTTTCCATCGGTAAATAGCCCATGAAGCGCATGTCCAAACTCATGAAAAAGGGTACTAGTTTCATCCCATGTAAGTAACGAAGGTGCATCAGCAGTTGGCTTTGTGAAGTTTAATACCATTGTGATAACAGGAGCGATCCTCTTTCCATTTTCGTCATAAGATTGATCTCTAAAAGCACCACACCAAGCCCCAGCGCTCTTGCTATCGCGAGGGAAATAGTCGAAATACATTACCCCTGCATGAGTTCCATCAGCCTCCTTAACCTCAAATGCTTCAACATCTGGGTGGTAAATTGGCACATTAGTTAACTTGGTAAAGGTTAAGCCATAAAGTTTATTAGCAACATAAAACATCCCATCGCGAACGTTATTAAGAGCAAAATATGGTTTGATTTCCGATTCATCTAAATCATACTTTTCTTTTCTTAACTTCTCGGCATAATACCACCAATCCCATGATTCAAGTTTGAATTTTCCTCCTTCTTTTTCGATAATCTTCTGCATTTCATCCCGATCTTTCTTTGCAACCTCTAATGCAGGCACCATAAGTTTATTAAGAAACTCATAAACTTTTTCGGGCGTTTTAGCCATATTTTCTACAATTGAATACTCAGCATAGGAATTAAATCCCAAAAGTTTAGAGCGTTCAATTCTAAGGTTTGCAATATCTAGGAATACCTGCTTGTTATCGAACTTATCATTATTGTTTCCGCGTGAATAGTAACCTTTATAAATTTTCTCGCGTAAAGCCCTGTTTTTAGCAAATTGTAAGAAAGGTAACATACTAGGCTTTTGGAGTCTAAAAACCCATTTGCCATAATTAGCACTTCCCTTCACTGTGTCAAGCGCACCGTCAATATCGGCTTGTGGTAATCCTTCTAGATCTTCTTTCTTGTCAATTACCAATTTGAAGTTAGAGTTTGTCTCGGCAAGATGATTTTCTAAAAAGGTCAAGCCTAAAGTGGAAAGTTTCTGGTTAATTTCCCGAAGTTTTTCCTTATCTGCCTCGTTTAAATTTGCTCCATTACGAACCAAGCTGCTGTAGTATTTTGTAACAACGCGCTTTTGAAGTTCATCGAGATTGCTCTTATCCATGTTTTCGTAAACCGTTTTAATACGCTTAAACAACTTCTCGTTTAGGGCAATATTGTCACGGTGTTTTGTTGTAAGCGGAGCCACTTTCTGGGCAATTGCCTGCATTGCTGGATTTGTATTTGCAGAGTTAAGCGAATAGAAAACTCGGCTAACTGTTCCAAGTAATTTGCCCGACTTATCCAAAGCAAAAATTGTGTTCTCAAAAGTTGGTGCTTCTGTATTGTTAATTATTGCATCAACCTCGGCCTGTTGTTCCTCAATACCCTTTATGAATGCAGGCACATAATGGCTTGTGTCGATTTTATCAAAATCTGGGACATTGAAGGGAGTATTAAACTCGCTAAAGAATGGATTCGAGGATTTCTCCTGCTTTTGATTACATCCAAACATAATTGCTATTGCTAATAAAAGCAATGAAACTTTTTTCATATGTTGTTTTGTTTGATTTCAATTAAATTAATTTGACGCTTTTCGGAGTAAAGGGTTTATTATAACAGTTGCAAGTTATATAAACTCTTTAAGTTTTTGTATATCCATTTATCAATATCTATTTGAAAACATTCATGTTTTTTAAATAGGTATCAAGAATTGTTAACACCTCAGGAAGATTTTTTCGTCCAAATCCTAACCGAATATGTTTATTGCCGTAATCGAACATTTCACTCGGAACAATCATAACTCCTAATTCATTAACCACCTTATCACAAAAATTATATGCTGACTGATTAGTATTTAATCTAGCAAAACCTATAGTTCCTGCTTTTGGTTTAGTCCAAGAAATTAAATAGTTATGGTTGACAATAAATTCATCGAGTAGATTGATATTGTATTTAATTTTTTTAAGGTTGATATCAACTAAAACCTCCTTATGCCGCAAAGCAATAACCCCTAGAGCCTCACTTGGTGCGCTGTTGCATATCGTTGTATAATCTTTAAACGATAGCATCTTTTGCAGCAACTCTCCGTTTTTTGTGATAAGCCAACCTAACCGAAGACCTGCCAAGCCAAAGGTTTTTGATAACCCTGAGAGTGATATTGCATTTTCATAAATATCAGATACAGAGGGCAATCTTAAAAAAGTATCGTGCTCAAGGTAACGATACATCTCGTCGGAAAATAGAAAAAGATTATTGCGCTTTGCAATTTCTATCACTTTTAGGTAATCATCTATTGGGGGAATATAACCCGTTGGATTATGGGGAAAATTAATGATTATTAACTGGGTGTTTGGCTGAATCGCTTTTTCGATATCACTGGGTTCGAAGCGCCATCCATTCTCCTCTTTGGGTTTCCAAAAAGTAATATCGCATCCAATGCTTTTTACAACCTCATGAAGCGATTGGTAGCTTGGCGCTATACATATAACATGATCTCCTTTTTCTAAAATGCAGTTCATAGCAATGAAAATTCCCTCTTCAGGTGCCATTACTATTAAATCATTAGCACTGATACTTGTGTAAAGCTTTGCTATCTCTTCGCGTAAGATAGGCAAACCTTGACTTTCAGTATATCCTAAGTGTAAGCCATTCCAGAACCTTAACTCCTCTATACTAGCCAATTTAAGAATATCCTTCAAAGCAAATCCATCACAATCGGAACTAGAAAGCATGTACTTAGCCGTGAATTCGTGTTGAGCAAAATATCGTTCAAGATTAAAAGGGGGTATTTTCATTGGGTGCTTATTTGCATTCACAATTTTTAACAGACAAAAATCAGATTTATTCGTATAAATGTAAAAAGATCGATGAAGGATATTCTTACATTTATCAACAATAATAAAGTAACTTTTTTAAATAGTTATTCGTCATAGGTTAGTTATATAGAAAATTGCATCACTAAAAAAATTTAAACTTACATGAAATCAATCAGATTAGTAGCCTCACTAATTTTATTAGTGGCTTTAGCACTATCAGATGTTAGCTCTTTTGCGCAGGACGCTGACAAAAAAATTGCTGTTGGTTATCTTAAGCCAGGGAAAATTGATGTAAAAGCATTCTCTCTAAACAAAGAAACGACCATTTTTATTGAAGGCTATGGTGGCCTTTTCCGTAAACTTGGGAATGATTTGATGTTCTACGGTTGGATTCTCGATAGCAAGTCGCGTAAAGTTGCATGGAATCTATTAGAAGATGCAAACGACAAATTTTTTGAGCGTAGCGATCCCGGTCGTTTTAGCTTCAAAAAGGAGATTAAACTACCAGCCGGGCAATATGAATTATATTATGCCGCAGGCATGAATTATGACCGATACGGAAATAAAGTTGAATTTCATGTTAGCGATCTCGGTGAACTGTTCAACCTAATTTTTAATGATATTGATAATGACAGCGATCAGTACAGCAATAGGTACTCTTCGAAGTTTACAATGACTATTACTGCTCCAAGCGCTAATATAACGGAGGTTCCTTGGGATAGAAAGGTTAACGAATTATCATCAAACGCATTAATCTCAATGGTTCGGGCTGGGGATAATGTAAACTTCAAAAAAAGTTTTACTGTTACTAGCGATATAAACCTCAATATTATGCAAACTGGCGAGCAATCCGATGGCGATTTAAACGATTTCGCTTGGATTGTAAATTCCAACACCTTTGAGAAGGTATGGCCAAATAACGAAACCCGTTTCAAAAAAGCGGGTGGCGGAAGCAAAAATAAAACTACTTTCCAAACCATCCGTTTACAGAAAGGAACTTATACATTATATTATGTTACTGACGATTCTCACTCATACGATAAGTGGAATGTTTTACCTCCATATGATCCTCAGTTCTGGGGCGTAACCGTTTGGCCTGATGAAGGGGACAAATCAAAGGTTAAGGTTGTTGATTTAGCCGAACCATTCGTGCTAAAGTTAAATAAAGCCAAGAATAATGCCTACCTATCTCAAGGATTTACACTTAAAAAAGACATGAAAGTCAGAGTTATTAGCCAAGGCGAAAGTTCAGGCGATTTCGATATGGCCGATTATGGTTGGATTGTAAATTCCGACACCCACACAACTGTATGGGAATTTACACAACGTAAGGCGCAATACGCTGGCGGCGGAGAGAAGAACCGAATTGTTAATCAAGAGATAGATCTTCCAAGAGGTAACTACATCGCTTATTTTGTTACTGACGACTCGCATGCGTATGGCAGTTGGAACGTTGCGCCTCCTCTAATCCCTGAACTATGGGGCTTAAGTATAGCTGTTGTAAATGATAAGGATTCTTTTGTGCTTACAGATGCTCAAGCAAACAACCCGAATAGTCAAGTTCTTGTAGAAATTGTTAGGGTAAGAGATGACGAAAGGGCTCGCAAATCTTTCACACTCGATAAAGAAACCAAGATACGTATTCTTGCAATTGGCGAAGCCGATGATGATGAACTTACCGATTTTGGGTGGATTAAAAATAACAAATCCGACAAAGTCGTTTGGGAAATGACCTACCGAACAACTGAAAGAGCTGGTGGTGCAGAAAAAAATAGAAAATTCGAAGGCGTTATTTTATTACCCGCAGGTGAGTATACGGTTTATTTCCAAACCGACGGCTCACACTCTTACCGGGATTGGAATGATACTCCTCCTTATGATCAGGAGCATTACGGGATTACCATTTATAAAGTGCAATAAATTAAAAAGGTGTCTGATACGACACCTTTTTTAACCTCCTTTAACTTCAATAATCTAATCAAAGTACTACTTTTGCCCTCCGTAAAAAATAAGTCAAACTAAAACTAAATATCATGGGACTTTTTAATTTAGGAGGTTCAGCCGAAATCGCTAACGAAAAAGAAGCTTTTTTCGCTGTAATATTTGCTTGTATGGCGGCTGATGGTGAAATTGCACCTGAGGAGGAAATCAACCTTATTAACCTTCTTGCAAGCCGACCAACTTTTCGTAAGTTCGACCTTCGCGATGCAATGAAGAAAATTCAACGAATTCTAAAAGAGACAAAAAGCCTTGAGGCTTTACTTGATAAAGCCGTTGAGAAAATCCCCGCAGAGTTACGCCCAACCGTTTACACAAATGCCGTTGACTTTGTTCTAGCTGATGGGGAAGTAGCTGCTGAAGAAGAAGTTGTTGTTGCAATGCTTAAAAGTAAGCTAGGTATTTCTGATGACCTTTCTAAGAAGATTATTGAGGTTGTAATATTAAAGAATAAGGCATAACAATTGCTATTGCTTCAATAAAAAAGCGAGGAATATGTATTCCTCGCTTTTTTATTTTTTCCAAAACGTACTCTTAAGCCATTAATCGTTTCTTACTATTGTTATGCTCAGTTTCAATCATCTCAAGCACGTTAAACTCTTTACCACATTGCTTGCAAGCATAGTCAAGTGTATGGGTATCGGCGTAGTACTCCTTTTCAATTTTCAGGTGGCTGCATGGTTTATCACCCCAGGCCTCTCTTAACTTTTTGGCTGCATAGTATTCCATGGTTTCGATATTGGTTATCTTATAATATCAATTGAAAATGACTATACTTTTTATTAATCAAAGTTACAACATGCAACTCCTTTTTATCTATTTTTAGAAACAAAAATGTAATGCTTGTCAACAAAAAAATAATATCGGAAATAAGGCGTAATCTTTTACTTCCTCTTCCCGGTAACTCAGCCCAGCTTCGAATGTCACCGTCGCACAGAGGTGATCTGTTAAAAAAAATTGACGAAAAGAATTACCGAAAAAGCGCTGTGTTAATTGCTTTATACCCTGATAATGACAAAATATATACTGTTCTAATAAAACGAACTACATATAATGGTGTGCATAGCGGGCAGATTGGATTTCCAGGCGGAAAATTCGAAGAATCAGATGGTACGCTTATTCAAACTGCCCTGCGTGAAACGCATGAAGAGATTGGCGTTAACCCCCATGAGGTTGAGGTTTTAGGAATACTTACCCCGCTTCA
>JBPXJX010000180.1:0-1859 GCA_051715525.1 Bacteroidales bacterium | reverse complement strand
CGACGCTCTTCCGATCTTAAACTCAACACTTTTAGAAGATGGGCAAATGACTAGTCAACTTTTTCTAATTTTATACAGCATCATTATCTCTTCGATATTCTCCTCGATTGCAATCTTTAGATAATCAATATCAGATTTAATTAATAGTTTATTTTTAATATTACTTCGATGGGTTTCTACGGTATGAATGCTAATATGAAGGTTTTCGGCTATCTCGATGTTGAGCATTCCTCTGCATATCATAAAAAACACATTCTTTTCGGTTTTGGTCAGCTGATCGAGCTTTTTAGTTTGCTTCTTAAAAGCGTAGCTGATGGCATGAAAAGGAATTGTTTTACCCAAATAATTTTGCCCATTTAACACGCTATCAATGGCCTCGATGAGCTCCTCGGCAACTGCTTCTTTTGGAAGAAATCCATCGGCACCAGCCTCCATGGCTTCTTTTAAAATTTCATTCTCATCATAGCTAGTAAGAATTATTATCTTTAGCTCTGGAAACGTTTTCTTGAGCTCGTGGGTAATTTGAATCCCATTTAGCGATCCTGATTTCTTGAGTTTTACGTCAAGAAGAATTAGCTGTGGTAATGTTGAGGCATTTCTCAGCAAAGTAAAAAGTTCATTGCTTGATGACGCTTCGGAGATATCAAACCTACTCTTCACTTCGAGTATGCTTCGAATCCCGTAGCAAAACATTTGCGAATCGTCGGTAATACAAATTCTAACCTTTTCCATTTTAGTATTTAGCTCAAAAAAGTTTTGGTAAAATAAAGCTAAAGGTAGCCCCATCAGAAGTGCTCTCAATGAGTAAGCGCCCATCATTCTTTTGGAGAAACTCCTTACATATCATCAGTCCAATACTGTCGTTGTAATGGTTTGATTGTAATTTTGAAAGGGTTAGCTCATCAAGCCCGCTCCCTTCATCAGTAACGGATATTTTATACTCATCGCATAAATCCTCAGCAGTAACACAAACCATCCCCATATCGGTAAACTTTATTGCGTTTGAGAGTAAATTTCGCAGAATAGTACGAACCATATTCTCATCGGCAACGATGTGTGTATCATTTTTAACAAGGTTTGCCAACCGGATTCCCTTTGTTGTTGCTTGGGGTTCAAAAACCGCAAACACCTCGTTTACAGTTAAATGTAAGTCGAGAGGTACTGGTAGAAAGGTAATCATGCCTCTTTGCGATTTAAACCATTGGGTTAAGTTCTCAATCAGCTCGTAAATATCAGATGAGTTAGAATGCATCGATGAAACCCACTCCTTGATCTTTGATTTTTCAATGCTATCGATGTTATCAGAAAGGCTTTTAGCCATCATCTTAAACCCAAGAAGAGGCGATTTAAGATCGTGGGTTATTACAGAAATAATCAAATCGCGTGTTTTATTAAGTTCAATTACATTGGTAACATCGGAGCAAACGAGAATTAGGTTTGCAACATTACCCAAATCATCTTTAATTGGGTTTATTGTTACCTGAAACCAAATGTTTTTCATTTGGTTGGTTGAAAACTGTCCCAAATAAGAAATTGGGGTTTTCTGTAGTATGCAAGTTTTTATTCTTTCGTCAATATCCTCATTAATAAAAAGTTCTGATACCCTTACCTTTCTTTCCTCATCTATTATAAAATTGGAATAGCTATAAAAACTTTTATTTATCCATTCCACATCACCATCATTGTTCGTAATAATTACGGGGTTATTGGTTTCTTGTGCAACAATCGATAACTGCTGGAGACTTTTATTGGATATATCAAGGAGCTTATCCTGAGATATAATTTTGTATTTCTGGTTAATTATCTCAGAAGTTCGTTGGTTTATTATTTTTTCGAGTTTAAACTTTTCAATGTTATGA
>JBPXJX010000179.1:0-8298 GCA_051715525.1 Bacteroidales bacterium | reverse complement strand
TAAACTCAACATCGGGGTGTGTTTGTAGGAACGACGATGGTACGGTGTCGGTAACTGGTCCTTCTATGGCTTCGCGAACAATGTCGGCTTTTTTCTCGCCCCATGCCATTAGAATAATTCGGCGGGCTTTCATAATGGGGTCAACGCCCATAGTAATTGCTCGGCGGGGAACATTCTCCTCGGCAAAAAAATCAGATGCAGCATCGGCAATGGTTAGATGGTCGAGGGTGATTAGTCGGGTAGGGGAGTTGATATCCGATCCCGGTTCGTTAAAACCAATATGGCCTGTGCGACCAATTCCAAGGATTTGAATATCTATTCCTCCAAGTGCATTCATTTTCTCCTCGTAATGCGAGCAAAAATCGTAAACGTTTTCAAGGGGAAGGGTTCCATCTGGAATATTAATGTTTTCAGGAAGTATATCGATATGATTGAATAGATGATCGTGCATAAAGTACCAGTAGCTTTGGATATGATCTTTGGGTATAGGGTAGTACTCATCAAGATTAAATGTTACTACGTTTTTAAAGCTTAAACCCTCCTCCTTGTGCATCCTAACCAACTCGCGGTATACGCCTACTGGACTAGAGCCTGTGGCCAAGCCAAGCACGCAGGTCTCATTTCGGTTGGCTTTCTCCTTAATTAGGTTTGCAATTTCAGTTGCCACCCATGCTGATGCGGTTTTTGAATCGTTGAAAATTGTAGTATAAATTTTTTCGTAGCGCCTTTTCATCTTCTCGCGTACATCCAACTTGGTATTTCTAAGTCTTGGCATAAAGCTGCTTTGTTTATTATAAATAAGATGTTTTTGAATATTTAATATCTAGTGTTCTTTAATTTAAAAACTTTAAAAGGGCATCCGCAAGCTATAAACTATAGAATTGGATGCCCTTTTGGTTGAAACATGAAAGGTTTCTAAGGTATTATTGGTTTAAGAAGTCCATTTCCATTTGAGGAATTGGGAAATAGCGGTTGGCTTCGGTGTAGCCATAAGTACCTAATACGGTTGTACCTCTATCGGAACGAATAATATCCCAAAGAGCATGGCCTTCCATAGCCAATTCACAACGACGTTCATGGAATATTGCTCTTAACGGATCGGCTCTATATGGGGAGTTTCCAAGCTTAACATCATCCCGGTCGTTTCTAACCATATTTAGATAAACCTCCCAGTCGCCAAGCGCTCCTGGTCCAGCATGGTAAGCAGCCTCCGATGCCCAAAGCAAAACCTCAGCATAACGAATTACCGTCCAGTTATTTGGATCGTCGCTCATATTGTCAGCTAGCTGGCTCGATGGTAATTGGTACTTTTTGCTACATAATTTATCTACATTACTTGGGAAATCGGTACTAACGGTTATCTCATCGTTTGTGCCAGCATAAAGTGTTTCCCCGTCGTGAATGAAAGTAGCATCACGTCTAGTATCATCAGCCGCCTCAAATTCATCATATAAATTTTGAGAAGGGCAATTAAAACCCCAACCGTCTCTATCGTTTCTGCTGCGAGTAAAAATTACAAAAACGTTACCAGCATTGGCATCACCCCAAGCACTTCCTCCTGTAACGGTTCCAAATTGGATATCGAAAACACTTTCATCTCCATTCTCATGGTGTAAATCCCAATTATCAGCAAAATTTGGTTCGAGTGAATAGCTGTCGTGCTCAATAATACTATCGGCTTGTATTAAGGCATCAGCCCATTTCTTCTGATAAATAAAGGCTTTGCAAAGCATAGCTCTTGCAGCACCCTTTGTTGCTCTTCCCATATCTATTGCATCATAATCGTGCTTTTTAGGTAGAACATTAATTGCATCGGAGAAATCAGATTCAATTTGAGCATAAATTGCTGATGTTTCAGCAATCGGTTGCTTGTATTCATTTGGTTTTAATGGCTTGGTTACCAAAGGAACTCGACCAAATGTTTTAACCAATTCAAAGTAAAAGTAGCCACGGATAAATTTTGCTTGAGCAATAATTAGCTCTTTGGTTTCTGGCTCGATTTGATCATCTGTCATTTCACCTACTTTCTCGATAACCCTATTGCAACGGCCTATGCCAATGAAATAGTTTTTGTATGGAGTAACTAGCCCTTCGTTATTAGCATTATACTGGAATCGAAGTAGTGGTTCAACCCAAGGTTGATCGCCAGCACCTTCGCCACCTTTCCATGAATCGTGGCCAAGGATATCACCTAGCCAGAATGGGAATTGGTTATCGGCATCCCATGCCATTACATTGTAGCATCCGGTTAAAGCAAGTTGTGCATTGTCAACGTTTTTAAAGTAGTTTTCTTCATCAACCCTTGGAATATCGGTATCAAGAAAATCTTTGGTGCAGGCAGAAATACCCAGCAAGAGTACTGCTGTTATTGCAAGAAATTTATGTTTATATGTTTTCATGTTTTTGGCTGTTTAAAAGGTTAACGATATACCGGTGAAGAATTGACGTGCTTGTGGATAGTAGCCACGGTCAACACCATAATCAAGAGTGCCGTAAACACCATAACCGATTTCAGGGTCGAAGCCACTGTATTTCGTTATTGTAATTAGGTTTGTGGCACCAACATAGAACCTTAAAGAACCCAATTTCATCTTACTTAAAAGTTTATCTGGGAGATTGTAACCAATTTGAAAATCTTTTAGCCTGATATAGTCACCATCTTCAACATATCTATCCGAGTAGGCTATATTGTTGGCGTCACCTGAGTTAAGCCTTGGGTAATGCGCATCATTTGTTGTGCCCTCGCCTGTCCATCGATTAAGCATTTTTACATCCATGTTGTGCGAAGCATCGGGGCGCTCAGTGTATACTTTTGTTGCATTAAAAATCTGATTGCCACTAACACCTTGTATTGTAAAACTTAAATCGAGGTTTCTGTATTCAACCCTGCCATTAAAACCGTAGGTAATATCAGGTAGAGGGCATCCGATTGTTCCAAAATATAATTGATTTGGGTCATTGGGGTCTCTCTGATAGCGGATATCACCAGGTTGAGCGTTTGGTTGAAGTGGGTTTCCATCAGAATCAACCCAAGCATCGACTTCGGTTTGGTTTTGGAATAGCCCATCGGTTTTGTAACCTAAAAATTGGAAAACAGGTTGATCTACTCTTGATGTAACTACAAAGCCATTATCGCGAATAGGAACTGAACGAATCTCATTTAAATTATCAAGCGATAAAAGAACATTCTTATTGTAGTTAAGATTAGCACCCAACTCAAATCTTAAGTTCCCAATTGACTTTTTGTATTGAATTGATAAGTCAATGCCTTTGTTTTGCATGCTACCTGCATTTACCCAAGGGAATTCCTCAATGCCAACATGTGCAGGCTCATACCTTTGCACAAGCATATTTTCGGTATTTTTTATATAGTAATCAAAGTTTACGCTTAGGGTATTATTTAAAATACTTAAATCGAAACCAATATTTGTTGCATAGTTCTCTTCCCATCTAATTTTAGGGTTAGCTTTTGATGGGAATGTTGAGCCATTTAAAATTTCTTCGCCTATAGGATAGCTAAATCCTGTTTTTGCAAGTGAAAGGAAAGGGTATGCTGATATTTTGTTGTTACCATTGCCACCATATCCACCTCTAACCTTAAGCTGATTAATAAATGTAAGGTTCGACATAAATGCTTCCTTGTGTAGATTCCATCCTAAAGAGAACGATTTGAAGTCTCCCCAGCGATTATCAGGTCCAAAATTTGAAGCTCCATCGCGGCGGTATGTTGCTGTTACTAGGTATTTATCGTTATATGAATAGTTTACCCTTCCAAAATACGACAGCATCTTTACCTCCTCGCTCATGCCATTTGAACTTGCATTTTCAGTATTGCCATTATCGACAAACCCTTTGTAAGGTACATTTGAAATAAGGTGCGAAACATTTGTTCCGAACCATTCATTCGATGCAATTGAGGCTTCGGTACCTAGCATTGCAGAAAATGAATGTGAATTAAAGTTTTTGCTGTAGGTAGCGGTGTTAAACCAGTTCCAGTTTTTTGTTTGATAATACCCTCTGGATATTGATGGATTCTCCTGCCCTTGTTCGTTTTCGATATGATAGGCCGGGTGGAAATTGCTTGAATTATTATCGGTATAATTTATTCCTAAGTTAGATTTAAATACTAACTCTTTAAAAGGTTTTATGTCAGCAAAAATATTACCAACAATTGCAGTGGATATATCGCTTGTGTTTAGCCTATCAATGCTGGCAACTGGATTGCTCATATCAACATACCCCGAACCAACAAAATTTCCATTATTATCTCTTACTTTTGTCACTGGGTCAACTGTTAATGCTTGTATAATTGCAGCACTCCACTCATCTGCTTCGTTAACCTGATGACGTTTGTCTTTTTCAAGTGTTAGATTTTCACCAACTGTGAGCCAATTTTTTAAGTTAGATGTTGAGTTTAGTCTGATTGATGTGCGGTTGAAATCAGTTTTGCTAATTATTCCTTTTTCTACGTTGTTTGCAATACTTAAAAAGTAGGTGTTGTTGTTTGCACCTCCCGAAATACTAACATTTAGGTTTTGGTTTACCCCTGTTCTTGTAATCTCATCGATCCAATTCGTACCTGCTCCAAGCGATTGGTAATCGACTAATTCAGGAAGTGGAGCTTCGCCAGCATTGGTTAAAGCTTCATTCTTAAGCATTGCCCATTGGCTAGCATTAAGCGTTTCGATAGTTTTACGCATTTTTGATATACCCCTAGAGAAATCAACGCTAACTTGCATTACCCCTTCTTTTCCCCTTTTAGAGGTAATAAGGATTACACCGTTTGAACCTCTTGAACCATAAATAGCACATGCTGAAGCATCTTTTAGAATCTCAATGCTCTCAATATCATTTGGGTTTAAGAAAGTTATGTTATCAACCTGTAAGCCATCAACAACATAAATAGGATCGCTATTATTGATCGTCGATACTCCTCTAATCCTTATGGTTGGTGTTGAACCGGGCGTTCCGGAGTTTGTAGTAATGGTAATGCCCGAAGCCTTCCCTTGTAATACTTGAACAAGGTTGTTGGCGTTAGATTTTTTAAGTGTATTTGAATTAACTGAAGCGACAGATCCAGTCAAGTCGCTTTTTTTCATTACTCCATAACCTACAACTACAAGCTCATCTACTTCAAGAGATTCTTCTTCTAATTGAATATCAACTATGCTTCTGTTGGAAACACCAACTTCGACGTTTTTATAACCAACAAACGAAACGGTTAGCGTTGCATCGGCTGGTGCTTTGATGCTGAATTTTCCATTGGCATCGGATACTGCCCCAATGGTTGTATTTTTTATATGAATATTTACTCCCGGAATCGGATTTCCGCTCTTGTCGGAGATTGTTCCGGTTACGCTTAGCTCTTGAGCAAATACTCCTTGAACTAGCATAAGGAGCATGGCAAGCATTAACGAGGCTAGCCATCGAATGCCCCTTTGCCTAATAAATTGGTTTTGATAATGTTTCATAGTAATTTTAGGGTTTTGAGTTATTTTTAGGGTCTATTTTCTGAGTATTTTATTCTGTGCATCGTGGTAAAGTGCTGCTGCACCCAAAACAGCGATGTCGGGATTTTCTGAAACTTCAATTCTTAGGGTTTCAAGCGCATGCTTGTAGTTGTAAGTATTTACTTTCTCCCACATAGCTGCCCTGAAGAATGGGAATGCTTTGGCTAGGCTACCACCTAAAACGATATAATCAGGGTCTATAGCGTACAGAATTGCTTTAATAGCCGAACCTAGGTCAAATCCAAATTGCTCAAAAACAGCAAGGGCAATTTTATCACCATCCAAAGCGCGTTGGTAGAACACATCGGCTTTTATGCCGTACTTTTCGTCAAAATAGCCTTCGGAGCAGTAATACTCAATATCGTAATCGCGATAAGGCATCGAGCCAAATTCGCCAGCTCCACAGTGAGTGCCAGAGTATAAATGACCATTAAAGATTATACCTGCACCAAATCCAACACCAATTATAACCCCTACAACGTTGTTGTAATCTTTGGCCTGGCCAAAATATTTCTCGCCAATGGCAAAGCAGTTGGCATCATTATTTACGTAAACCTTAACATCTAAGCGGTTTTCGAGAATTTCGCGTAGATGAACTTTTCGCCACGATGGTATATTAGCTACTTTGTAAACTATACCTTGCTTTACATCAACCACACTTGGAACGCCAATGCCAATGCCCACAACATCCTTATCGAACATCTCCTTGATTACGTTTACCACCTCTTTTATTACAGTTTCTTCCGATTCCTTATTGTTGATTTTTCGGGTAATTGTTCTTTCGAGCTTCATCCCTCGAACCTTCCCAACTGTAATGGTTCGACCGTTAAGGTCGATTCCGAGCACAAGCTCGTTTCCTGTTGCCTCGTCGTAAATCATATTAGGACTGATTTTAGGTTATTGTTTGTTACATCAAAGAACATCGCTGCTGCACCAAGTATTGATAGGTTCTCGAGCGAAGAGTATAGCACTTTGAAGTTTTTTAATGAGTTTGGATACGGAAACTTCGTAATTTCATCAAGCATTGCTTTTTCGAAATATTTACTCGATTTGGCAATTGACCCCCCAAGAATAATCATATCGGGATCGACTGAAAACATAATGGTTTTGATGGCATTGCCTAAATGAAACCCGAACTCTTTATATGCCTTTAGCGCTGTTGGATCTATACTTTTTGCTGCTTCTGCAATTTTCTCTCCATCCTGATGAAAGAATGTTTTGAAAAACTTTCCGCTGCAGTAGTCTTCATAAATACCATCGAGGTAAGGGATACTTCCAAATTCCCCCGATCCGCAATTAGCATCTGATATCAGTTTGCCTCTTGAAACAATACCACCACCCATGCCTGTCCCAAGTGTGATTCCAACAAAGTTTAGGTAGTCTTTTCCTTGGCCATAAAGTCTTTCACCAATTGTAAAGCAGTTACAATCATTATCGAGGAAAACAGGAACTTTAAAGTGGACTTCAAGGATGTTCTTAAGATGAACCTCTTTCCACGAAGGGATATTTTGTACATCATAAACAATGCCCTGTTTGCGATCTACCAAACTTGGTATGCCAATACCAATGCCTTGAACATTTGGGCGAAACACTTTATCGATTGTTTCAATTAGTGATAATATTACTTGTTCGGCACTATTTGCATTGATAGGTACTCTGCTTTCGGCATATTTAATGATTCTTGCATCCTCAACCAGCCCCGCACGAATATTAGTGGCTCCAAGGTCAACCCCAATTACTAAATCCTTTGAAATATTCATAAATGAGAGAAATTATTCTTTTTGTGATTTTAGTTTGATTGTTTTGTTGTTTACAATCGGTTTAGCCCAGAACCCAATGCTAAGTATATAACCCATAGTTATGTATAGAGCCATCATGCTAAAGCGAAGTCCAATTAAATCGCTTAACCCGCCAATTACCCATGGAACAATTGCGCCTCCAATTATGGCGGTGCAAAGCAAACCTGAGAATGCTCCATGGTGATTATCGAGGGAGTTAAGGGCTAATGAGAATATGACTGACCACATCACCGATAAGAAAAACCCGCATAACGGGAATGCAACAATGGAATAGTTGGCCGAACCAAAAAGTCCGAACGAAAGGCTTATTATTGCAAGTGAAGTGAATAAAATCAGAACTTTACGGCTATCAATAAATTTTAGGAGTACTAGCCCAAGTAAGCATCCAAGCGTGAGTAATCCCCAAAAACTCGATACAGCGTCGGCTCCATCGGTTTGTGGATTGAAACCATGGTATTGCTCAAGAAATCGCGAAACCCAGTTTGCAATACCCTGTTCGGTTCCAACATAAGCGAATATTCCGATGATAAAGAGAATGACAACTCGTTTTTTTAGTAGCATTTTATAAACCGATACGGATTCAACTTTTTCATCATCCTTTAGTTCAATTCTTGGGAGTTTTGTGAAAAGAATTACAAGGACCATTGCAATAGCAATGACTGTGAAAATCCAGTAAATTGAAACCCAAGGTTGACCTGCTGGTACAACTCCTGAAAGGGTTTGTATTAAAGTGCTGTGTGGTAATGGGTTTTTCTGCAGTTCTGTTACTAAATATGAGTAAAGCTGTGGGCTTAGAAATGATGCCAAACCAAATATTAGCTGAGCAAAAACCGAGTTAAAAGCAAAGTGTTCTTCACCACCAGCCGAGCGTAGTAAAGGGTTTATTACAACTTGTAAAACAGCCATGCCAATACCGATTGTAAATAATGAGGGTAGTGCTGTACTGAAATTTGGTATTACAGCGAAGCAGAAAGCACCTATTGCGGCTA